>JAYVUH010000470.1:0-4478 GCA_043788115.1 Burkholderiales bacterium | reverse complement strand
GCGTGCCGACACCGACGGCAAATCCCCCTTAGTCCCCCTTTTCCAAAGGGGGAGAGCGAAGCGAGGGGGCAGTGGCACGCAACGCGTTCACTCGGTTTCAGCATTGCGAATTTCAACAAAGTGCTAGCGTCCAAGCCAGCTGGTGCGGCGCGCCTTGGCTTCAGGCGGTACATCATTGAGTGTCAGTACACAGGTCTGGTTGATCGGTTGGCTGAGCGTTACGTTGAGTTGCATCATTTCGTCACGGCGAAACGCCACCAGCTCGACAACGCTGCCCACATCGAAGGCCCTTATTTTGCGCTCAAGACTGCCCGCGTTCACACGCAAGCCGTCGATGGCCACAATCGTGTCGCCGGCGGAAAGTCCCGCCGCCATGGCTGCGCCGCCGTCAAACACCTGCATCAGCTTGGCGTCACCATTGCTGTCGCTACCAATCTTGGCACCCAACGCGGGGGGCACGCGCTCGGCCGTTTTGCCACCAGCCGGTGAGCTGCCGCTGGCGGAAGCCGCCCGCCACGAAAGCGTAATGCCTGCTGTCGCCAGCAGTGTGACCAGGTCGAGGTCTTTGGTGCCGTAGACGGCATCCGCAAAAAACGCCGTCAGATCCGAGCCCGCCACCTCATTTGCGGTGCGCTCGATTTCTCCTTCCGGCACGCCGATGCCGGTCTTGCCAAAACGCTGCCAGAGTGAGCGCATCACATCGTCGAGCGACTTATCGTTACCCGTTTGTTCGCGGATCGTCAGGTCAAGGGCCAAGCCCACCAGCGCGCCCTTCTGGTAATAGCTGACAATGCTGTTGACTGCATTTTCATCTTGGCGGTAATACTTGATCCAAGCGTCGTAGGAAGATTCCGCCACGCTCTGCTTGGTGCGACCGGCCTGCGACGCAACGCGCCCGATGCCGTCGGCCTCTATTTCCAGATACTCGAGTGTCGTGATGACGCCCGATCGAACCAGCATCAAATCGTCGTAGTAGTCAGTGAAGCCCTCGAAGAACCACAGTTGATTGGTGTAGTTTTCCGTGCTGAGGTCATACGGCACAAAGCGCGCCGGCATGATGCGCTTGACGTTCCATGTATGAAAGTATTCGTGCGACACCAGCGACAATAGTTTGCGGTAAGCTGGGGTCACGCGTGGTTCGTTGGCAATCGGCAAGTCGTCACGACTGACGATCAGCGCGGTTGACGCGCGATGCTCCAGCCCACCGAAGCCGTCACCGACCACCATGAACAAGAACCAGTATTCAGACATCGGTGTCGTCGCCGCGTCAGGCTCAAACAAGCGAATCTGCGCCTCACAGATTTTCTGTAGATCGGCGCACAGGCGAGGTAGGTCTGCGCGATGGCGGCCGGTGAGGACGACGTGATGCGTCACGCCGCAGGCGTCGAAGCTCGCTTGCGTGAAATTACCCATCTCCACCGGATAATCGATCAACTCGTCGTAGCTGGCCGCGCGAAAGTTGCCAAAGTCCTTGACGGACGCCGTGCTGGTCAGCGCAGTGGCGATTTTCCAGTTTGCGTATCGCTTACCGGTGGGACGAGAAATTTGAATCTCGCAAGGCGAGTCCCGATAGCCCTCGGCCAGCATGAGGACATTTGCGCCGTTGAAAAAACCATGCGTATCGTCGAGGTGCGCGCCGCGCACCGAGAGGTCCCATGCATACACCGTGTAGGTCAAGGTAATTGGCCCGGCCACGGGAACGCACTGCCATGTGCACTTGTCTCTCTTAGCCACGTCAATCGACGCACCGTTGGTGGTCGCGGACAGCGAGATCACATGGCGCGAGAACTCGCGAATCATGTAGCTACCGGGAATCCAAGTCGGTAGCATAAAGCGCTGGCCGCCCTTGTCTGGCTTGTCGACGGTGACCGTGACTTCGAACAGGTGCGCTGCGGGGTGAATAGGGACGATGCGGTAGCGGATCACGCGGGGGGAGCCAAACGTTCAGGTCTTTAGAGTGCGGAGCGCGTAGTTTACGGTAGCATGAGCCCCGAGACAAACCTTGGCCTAGCGCACCGCTTAATGGCCATCCCTCTGCAACTTGGCAAACAATATGAAAAACCTTAATCACACACTCTTTTGTAGCGTCTTTGTGGCGGCACTTTCAATGTTCTTGGCTGTTGCAAACTTGGAGGCCAAAACGCTGCGCTGGTCGAGCGCTGGCGACATGCAGACTGCCGACCCGCACGCGCAAAACTCTGGCGTCAATAACAACCTCAATGGGCAGATCTTTGAAGGATTGGTCGAACGTGGCAAGAACATGGAAATTGTTCCGCGGTTGGCGACCGGCTGGCGGCAACCCAACCCGACCACCTGGGTGTTTGATATCCGCAAAAACGTGAAATTTCACGATGGCAAACCGCTCACGGCCGATGATGTCGTTTGGTCCATCCTGCGGATGCAGCAGCCAACGTCGAATTTCCGCGTTTATGCCAACGGTATTGGTAAACCCCGCAAGGTTGATTCACACACCGTGGAACTCACCACGGCAGTGCCGAACCCGGTCACGCTGGAAATGCTCGTCAACATGTTCATCATGAGCCGAGATTGGGCCATCGCGAATAAGGTGGAAAAAGTCCAGGACTATGCAGCCAAAGAAGAGACCTTCGCCGCGCGCAATGCGAATGGTACTGGGCCGTTTATGCTGGTATCGCGTGAGCCAGAAGTCAAAACGGTATTAAAGAAAAACCCCAACTGGTGGGGCATTGCCGACAAAAAGTTTGAGGGCAACGTCATCGATGTGATCTACACCCCGATATCGTCTGAAGCCACACGGATGTCGGCGTTGCTTTCGGGGGAGATTGATTTTGTACTCGACCCAGCGGTGCAAAATCTTGAGCAATTCAAGCGCAACAAAGCCCTGAAGGTCATCCAAGCGATCGAGAACCGCGTGGTGTTTTTTGGCATGGACCAAGGGCGCGATGAGTTGCTTTACAGCAGCGTGAAAGGCAAGAATCCACTGAAGGATAAACGCGTAAGACAGGCGATGTATCAAGCCATCGACATCGAGGCGATCAAACGCACCGCGATGCGCGGACTCTCGACACCCACTGGAGTGGTGCATCCCAACCCAGTCGCCGCAGGCCTGCCAGCGGCGCTGACCAAACGCCTGCCGTTTGACTTAAACGCCGCGAAGAAACTTATCACTGAGGCGGGTTACGCCAATGGTTTTGATATCACGCTCGATTGTCCGATTGGCCGCTATTTGGCGGACGAGCGCATTTGTGTCTCGGTCGCCGGCATGCTCGCCAAAATAAACATTCGGGTGCGTGTGAACACAATGCCGGTATCGACATACTTCGCCAAGATCCAGAAACTCGACACCAGCTTCTATATGTTGGGTTGGGGTGGCTCGACCTTCGAGCCGATATTCACACTACAGCCTGTGATGCACAGTCGCAACACACTCGGTGATGGTGACTACAACTACGGGCAGGTCAAGGACGCAAAATTCGACGCGTTGGTTCAGCAGATTAAAGGTGAGCTCGATAGCAAGAAGCGCATGGCGATGATCGTTGAGGCGTTCAAGATTTACAACGACAACATCTATTTACTACCGCTGCATTTGCAGATTATCCCTTGGGCGATGCGGGCAAACATGAGCGCCATCCACCGTGCAGACAATTGGCTGGAAGTGCCTTGGGTGGTGATTAGGTGAGCCGAAGCGGCCAAAACCGGCAGTGTTCACACCGAGTCATATTCCATATGAGGGTCCTATGAATGAGACGAAAAAATGAAGCCTCCGAACTCTTGGGATCACAAATGATCTTCGCTGATGTCGACTATCCAAGCGGATACGAGGACTTCCACGGTGAGTTAGTTTCGTTCTTGAATGCACACTTTGCGCATGTTGAGTCTGGGCTTCAGGGCGATTCATATTGCTTGGTCTTGGATGGCGGCGAAAAGGTTTCAATCGATACGTTCAGCTCGATGAAACACCAAGTCAAGTCGGCGATCGCTGGCCCGCACGTTCAGAAAGTCATTTCTACGTTGCAGCTGAGATACAAATTAAAAGTGTACAAAAGGCCCGAACCTGAGGCGCATGAGGATAACTAATTCCATTTCTTAACCATTAATCATTTATTCACGGAGTAGCCCGCCATGGAGCGTAGCGCAATGCGGGACGGTGCTTGCGTGGTGACTGCCCTGCGCTGCTGTGAACTACGCTCCGCTTCTTGCAGGCTACTGGTGTTGAATTTGAATCATTTATGTACCAACGAATTAGAAATTGAATAAGATTCCGCGTTGCGCTCGGTTTTGTGTAGCGGCAGTGCATGAAGGGTCGGACAAATAGTTTTCAGCCGACGCTTTTTGAGCTGCGACCTTGAGGTGCCCGCACAGGGAGGCAAACTGACGAGCCGTTGAAAGGTGCCGGGGACGTCGGATACGGGCGCGAGCTTTCTGCAATATGATTCGGTTTGCTGTGCGCTTCATGCAGTCAAATTCATCGTGCAACGACGAAAAAGGAGATCGCAATG
>JAYVUH010000469.1:0-7117 GCA_043788115.1 Burkholderiales bacterium | reverse complement strand
AATACGCAATTTGATGGCATTGAACACGCGAGCAAACGCGGCCCGCTTTGCCTCATCACCGCCATCGGTGTCCGATGGGTCTGGAAAACCCCAGTGCGCTGTCGCGGGATGGCCCGGCCACACGGGGCAGGCTTCGCCCGCCGCGTTATCGCAAACGGTGATGATGATGTCCATGTGCGGCGCACCAGGTAGCGCGAAGTCGTCCCACGATTTGCTTTTGAACGACGTGCGATCAAAGCCTAGCTTCTCAATCTGCTCGAGCGCAAACGGATTGGGCGACGACTTCGGATGGCTGCCCGCACTGAACGCGTGGAATTTTCCGGCCCCCAGCTTATTCAGGAGCGCTTCGGCCATCACGGAACGGGCGGAGTTGTGTGTGCAAAGAAACAGTACGTTGAAGACGCGATCAGCCACAGCAGGCTCCTTTGGCAGAGGTTGATTTGCTCACAGAAATTTTCGCGGGAATCGCCACTGCCGCAGGTGCGCAACACGCTTCGGCCGCGGGCTGCGCTGAGCCTTTGGTTGCATCGACGGCATTGGCTGCATCCGCTGCGTTAGAAATTTCAGAACCGCTAAAAGTGGGGATGCTGTCGAGCGTATGAAAACTTTCCCACGCGATTCCAGAGGGATCAGTCACCCAGTACTTGTCTGACTTTGCGTAGCAACAACTGGCACCGTCTTCCGCGACGATTGCGCTGTCGGCCCGCTGCAAGCGGGCGTGAATGCCGTCGAGTTCTGCCGCGTCCTCGGCCTGAAAGCCCAAGTGGTTGACGCCAATGCTGTTACCGCGGAATGAAATCGCAAAGTTGAGGCGCGGGTCTTCCAGCATCCACTTGGCGTAATCGTCTTTCTCAACCGACGGCGGCATACCAAACATAGCTGAGTAGAAGCGTTTGCTAGTGGCCAGATCGCTGACCGCAACGTGTACATGGAATCGTTTCATGAGGCTTTCCTTTTCTTCAGGGGGACGCGCGATATCGCGGGTTTGCAGGCAACGGTGGTGGCGCAGCTGGCCCCAGCGCAGCAGTTTTCGGTGAGGTAATCGACCAGCGCATTCATGGTCTTGAAGTTGGCCGAGTAAATGATGGCGCGCCCGTTCGGTGCGGCAACGATCAGCCCGGCGTTAGCGAGCTCTTTCAAATGAAACGACAACGTTGCGTTCGCTAACGACAGCCGCTCGGCGATGGCACCGACTTGTAATCCCTCCGGCCCAGTTTCGACCAACAAGCGGAATATTGCAAGCCGCGTTTCCTGTGCCAGCGCCGCGAGGGCGGCCAGCGCTTGTTTGGTTACGGGTTGGTTTGACGTTGCGTTAATTTCCATATTTCTAGTTTTATAGAAACGACGTAGGTTGTCAAGCCCTAAACGCTGCTTTTGTGAGCGGCTGTAAAGGTCGTGCGTAAATATCGCATCCAGCTTTAGTCGGCCGCCGTAATTGTTGCCACACAACAATCATTCCCCAAACCGAAGGTCACCATGCTCCTGAATCACAAAGTCGATTTCGTCACTGCTGCCATCGTGCTCTTCATTGCGCTGCTCACCGGCACGGCGAATGCACAGCCACTACCGCCACTCGAACTCGGTGTTGGCCTGTTTCAACCCGACAAAGAAAAGAACGACGCCACCTACAAGCCGCTGGCGGAATTCTTGTCGAAAAAGCTTGGGCGCGAGGTGCGTCTTCGCACCGTCGACACCTGGGAGGGGTTGGCGAAATCGCTTGCCTCCGGTGAAACCGACATGGCGCTGATGGGCCCGTGGGGCTATGTGTTGGCCAATCACAACGCTGGTGCGGAAGTGGTATCGACCATCTTGTATCAGGGCAAGCCCGAGTATTTCGCCATCATGATCACCAATCCAAAGAGCGGAATCAACAGCATCGATGATCTGAAGGGCAAGACATTCGCGTTCGGCGACAAGGGCTCCACATCGGGCTATCTGATTCCGTCGCATGAATTTTTCAAACGCGGCATTGACCCGGAAAAATTCTTTTCGAAGGTGATCAATACCAAACATCAGGCGATTGAAACGCAAGTCACGCGCGGCGAATTGGATGCGGGTGCAGACTACAACCGCAATCGCGATGCGATGATCGAGCAGGGCTTAATCAAAGCTGCTGACTCGAAGATCATCTGGACGTCGGCACCACTGCCGAACGATGCGTTTGCGGTTTCGTCGGCGCTCGCTAAAGACAAAGCCTTCACCGCAAAAATTGCCGCTGCGCTGGAAGAAATCGGACCGCTTTTGAAATCGCAGCCCAATTTATTGCCAAACAACTACACTGGTTTTGTCGGTAAGGACAACAAGTACTATTCACCCATTAAAGACGCCGCACTGGCACTTGGTTGGCTGCAACCAAAAAAGTAGCCGGGCCGACAATGCCGTCGTGTCACTAATTCCATTTCCAAACCATTAATCATTTATTAACGGAGTAGCCCGCCATAGAGCGGCCTTTAGCCCCGGTATGCTTAAAGCCGGGGGCAATGCGGGACGGTGCATGTGTGGTGACCGCTCTGCTCTGCTCTGAACTACGCTGCGCTTCTTGCAGGCTACTGATGTTGAGTTTGAATTAACGGAGTAGCCCGCTATGGAGCGTAGCGCAATGCGGGACGGCGCTTGTGTGGTGACCGCCCTGCGCTGCCCTGAACTACGCTGCGCTTCTTGCAGGCTACTGGTGTTGAATTTGAATCATTAATGGTCCAACGAATTAGAAATCGAATAACGAGGTCGCTTCAATGATCACTGGCGCCACCGGTGCTGTTCCCAGCGATGCAAACGATCGCGCGCCGGCAGTCGGCGATCGCATAAGCTCGGCTCGCGCGGGCGGCGGACGCCGCCCGCGTTTCTCGTCGCGTCGTAGTGCAGCGTTGATCGCCATCTATGCGCTGTTGATTCTGGTGTGTATCGGTAGCCTGATCAACGCTGGCGATTTTTCGCTCGGCCGCAGACCTTGGGAGAATTTGAAAGCGACCGCACAAGAACTTTCTGTGCCGTCGCTGGTGGACGTCTGGTTTGGCAACGAGCGTCTGGAGTTTCGCAACGACGAAGGCAAGCTGCTTCGGATTGAAAACCAGCGCGAGACTGAAGCGAAGTACCTGGGCGGCGTTGGCCGCGCCATTTGGGCCACATTTCAGATCGCCACCCTCGGCACACTATTGGCGGCCCTGCTCGGCGTGCCGCTGGGCGTGATTGCCGCCAAGAACATGCGCGCGCCGACTCCGGTTGCATGGCTCGCACGACGTTTGCTCGATATCAGCCGATCTATACACACGCTGGTGTTCGGGCTGTTGATTGTCGGCATCATCGGCCTCGGCCCCATGGCTGGCGTGCTGGCGATCGCATTGCACTCGATGGGCACCTGCGGCAAGCTATTTGCCGAAGCCATCGAGGCGCTCGACATGCGCGGGGTGGAGGCCATTCGCGCCACTGGTGCAACGCCGGTTCAGGTGTTGATGTTCGGCGTGTGGCCAGCGCTGATGCCGAACTTCACGTCGAATCACCTCTATCTGTGGGAGTACAACATCCGCGACTCGACCGTCCTCGGGTTGATCGGTGCGGGCGGCCTCGGATTGTTAGTGTCGGAAGCGGTGTCGCTGTTTCAATGGGGGCGGCTCGCGACACTGCTCATCGCCATCGTATTGATGGTGATTGCGTTTGATTCCCTATCGCGGCGAATCCGGCAGGCGTTGATTTAGCACGCTCTTCATGAGCGTCAACTTCACCGCGTCAGCATCGCACGCTGCTCACTTTTTGTTGAGACACGAAAACGTGTAAGTGCTGCCGAGTCGATTTTCACGTCGATGAAAACGCTGGCCGGGTCTTCATGAAATGAAGATACACACTCGATTTACGATAGAACGAACCCGGTGTGCGTTCGGTGAGTTGCGGCATCGCTCGAAGAGCGTCTAGTCGCCACGCAACTTTTTGCAGCGCCTCGCTACCCGCGTGCTTCATCGCGCGGTCTGTGCCCGCGGCTCGATATGTTGCCGAATCCAATCGGCGAGTGCGGCTTCATCCATTTCGCCGGCGGCGACGGCGAGCATGGTGAGTACGCAACTCAGATCGTCAGCAACGAGGGATTTTCCGTTGAGCACTAGGAACAACTCCATTGCGACAAATGCGGTTCGTTTGTTGCCATCGACGAAGGGATGGTTTTTCGCAATGCCGACGGCATACGAGGCCGCGAGTGCCGCGACATCAGGCCCGCCATAGGCTGCCAAATTCACGGGCCGGGAAAGCGCAGACTCAAGCAACCCACCATCGCGCAAACCCACACCCCCGCCGTGCTCCGCGAGCTGCTCATCGTGAATCGCAACAATTGCGGCAGGGTCAATCCAGACCCACGACGTCACTTCGCCAGCTCACGCAATACGGCACGGCGCTTTTTCATGATGCCGCGTGCCGCATCAAGCTGCGCTTCAAACGCGGGATCGTTTGGCGACAACGTCACGCCGTTTGGGTTATCGGTCAGATAAACCATGTCGCCCTTTTCGAGCTTTAGGCGCGCCAATACCTCCTTAGGCAGAATGACGCCGACCGAATTGCCGATTTGGGTGAGCTTGAGCGCGGACATAGGATTCTTTGACAAGATTGTTATAACGATCGTTATAATACAAACGGACGGGGCGAAATGCAAAACCCTATTGTTGACGGGCGTTTCCAAGCGCTATTGCTCGGAAATGCCCGCCAATAATAGGGTTTGGTATATTCAATTGCGAAGTGCGACACACGGAAGGCGATCTCTGTGTCCGCAATGTGGTTGGTGTGGTTGGTGAAGAGGTCCCGCGCGTTCAGCGCATCTGTCGCGCATTTGTGTCGACCCAAGCGCTCGCGCATACCAGGCTCACCAAGCCAACACCGCGCTACGCTGATGGCGTCGCCAGCGGTGGCGGCGGCTCCCAGAGCTCGATTTTGTTGTTCTCCGGGTCGATCACCCAACCGAACTTGCCATACTCCGACTCGTCTACCTTATCGACGACGTTGCAGCCTTCGGCGCGAAGCGCTGCCAGCACCGCGTGTACGTCTTCAACGCGATAGTTGATCATGAAGCTCGATTGGCTTGGCTCGAAGTAAGTTGAGTCAGCCTTGAAAAGGCTCCATACCGTTGTGGCATTCGTATTCGCGCGCTGCTGATCATCAATTCCAAACGAAGTGCCGCCCCATGATTCGACATTGATGCCCAGATGCGTTCGGTACCACGCGCCTAGCGTCTCGGGATCGCGCGCTTTGAAGAAAATCCCACCCAGTCCGACGACTCGTTTCATTTGGAACCTCCCGCTTTGGGGTAAAGAATCATTTGTGTGCATCGAAACAGCGCAATGGTCTTAGCCGTTTCGTCGTGTGTGATCACGCTATCCCAAACCTGCGTTGATTTACCCATGTGCACCGGCCGCGAAACGCAACTGACCGTGCCATCTCGTGCGGTGCCCATGAAATTTGTCTTTAACTCAATGGTCGTGAAGCCATTCGCGCCTTCGGGCAAATGCGTCATGCAGCCAAGCCCCGCCGCCGAGTCTGCTAGCGTTACAACGCTACCCGCATGCAGAAATCCATTCGGTGCCATGGTCGATTTCGTCACCTCAAAATGACCGCGTAGCTCTAAGGGCCCAACGTGGGTGATCACAATGCCGAGATGGTTGGGCAGGTAGCCATGGGTGAGCTGGTTGATCTGTTCTGGCGTCAGCATATTCGCAGTCATGCGTTGTCGGGGGTCATGCCCATGTTAGACGAGAAATCGGCAACAAATCGGGCTCCCGCTGTTTGCTCCGCCAAGCCCCGTCGGCGAAACCGTCGCGGTTATGGTCGATTCGCGCCGAGTTTTCACCAATTCATCGGAATCCGTTGGAGGGAATCGTTAGAGGTCCGTAAATTGAGGACATCAACAACGCAACACCACCAACCGAACCCAAAGGAAAACATCATGAACACAAACACTTTCAACAAAGACAACGCCGGTAGCACCGCACTTCTTGCCGCCATGCTCCTGACCATCGCCGCTGCGACATTCGGCAGTTTCAACGTTGAAGCGAAAACGGCTAATACACAAGCCAAGGCCAACCAAGCGCAGATCGAAACGCTGGTTGTCACGGCAACACGGTTGAAATAATCGAACACCCTTACGGGAGCGGTCCCGGTGGTGTCACGATTTGCAGCAAAAGAAAAGGCGGACAGATGTCCGCCTTTTTTATTTTCGGGCAAGACAAACAGACGGCCTGAGATCCCCTAACGCACCACGCCCTTGCTTAACCACTGCCGCCAGACCGTGATGCTCAACCCCATGGCGGCGGCAGACGGGTGGCTGGCGAATGTCTCTTCGAGTCGCTTCAGGTCCGTCATGCGGCTGAACAAAATCTCGGACACCGGGCCATCTTCAATGGTGTACCACGCCCCCACGACGCCAGCATCAACCAACTGCTGAAGGAATGCCTTGGCATTGGATTCGGTGTCGGTGTCCAGCACAAGCGATGGACGACCGACCAGAATAATGCGCACTTCTTCAATGGCCTTCGGGTCAATTCCCACTGTGTTGAGCGGCTTGTTCACCACCGCCCGACGCGCATTGAGCGTGAGGTATCCGTCGCGCACATACTCGTCGGCATCAAAATAGCGCTGCAGCGCGTCGCGGTTCGGCGCTCTCACCACCACAATGCCGCGCTTAGCGCCCGATGGGTCCACCAATGGTCCCGCCGCGAACAATTTTTGCTCCGCAAACAGTCGGCCAAAATTGGCGATGTGCCCCGCTTGCATCTTCGCGACGACATCCTTGTCGGGCGGCGTCGGCTTGCCGCTCTCAAGAAAAATAAACCAGTCGCCGTCGCGACTGGCCAGCGTGGCCATGTTGCCGGTGGTTTGCACGACCTGCGCGCAGCCCGCTAGAAGAGCGATTAATGCAAAGAGAACCATTCGAAGCGATGGCATAAATCCTCCGTCACGTGCGTACGATCCTCCAAATGTTACGCTTTCATCCGCTGGCAAGCGCGGACGGGGGCGATATCTCGTACTATGGTGGCGACGCACACCATCTTTGGACAAACCATCTTCGGACAGAAAATGAACAACGCATTGAGCAGAGATGAATACGACGCATTGGCACAAGTCACCAAAATGGCGCGAGGGGCAA
>JAYVUH010000468.1:0-3900 GCA_043788115.1 Burkholderiales bacterium | reverse complement strand
ACCCCTCGGTATGCACGGTTCTGCTTTGATGCCCACGTCGAAACCAGGTCGGCCCCGAATTCGAAGTTCAATGATTATCTCACGCACTGCAATTTGGGGCTTATGCCAATAATTCAATGAGGCCGATGGGCGCGGTGATCAGGTGCCGCGCGCCCCAACTCGCCGGATCGCTTCCGCCGAGGTAGCCGTAGGCGGCGGCGATGCTCGTCATGCCGGCCGCATGGGCGGCGATGATGTCACGTTCGTCGTCGCCGACGTACCAGCAGTGGTTTGCCGGGATGCCCAGCAAATCTGCGGCGTGGAACAGCGGGGCGGGGTGGGGTTTCGCGTGTGGGGTGGTGTCGCCGCTCACGACTACATGTGCGCGTCGGTCGAGCCCCAGGCGCACCATCAGCGGATCGGTAAAGCGCATCGACTTGTTGGTGACGATGCCCCAGCGGATCTGGCGGCGATCGAGTTCCGCCACCACGTCCTCAATACCCGCAAAGAACGCCGTGTGTCGGCACAGATTCGCCTCATACACGTCAAGAAATTCTTCGCGCAGCGCAGCGAACTCCGCATCGTCCGGCGTTTTGCCAAAGGCAACGCTGATCATGCCGCGCCCGCCGCGCGATACATGAGGACGATAGTCTTCAAGAGGCAAACTGTCCAATCCACGGGCATTTCGGAGCAAATTTGCCGCAAACGCCATATCTGGCGCGGTGTCTGCAAAAGTGCCGTCGAAATCTAGCAGCACCGCGCGCGGTGTCTCTTCGGGAGATGCGGTCACCGGCTAGACGTTGAGTAAAGGCAGCGTTTTGAAGCGCGTTTTGAACACACCGTTGGCGTTACCACCCCACCAGTCCTCTATGACCGTGGTGTAGAGCGCACGGTAATCGATGACCGGTGGCGGCCCGTCGATCTGAAACACGTCAACGACCGGCATCGTCTCGCCGTATAGACCACCTCTGACGCGTCCACCGATCGCAAACTGCACGCCGGCCCAGCCGTGATGCGTACCGCCCTCGGCGTTTTCCTTGGGGCTGCGACCGAACTCATCGTAGGTGTACACCAGCGTGTCGTCCCACCGCCCGATTTCCTGCATGCCGGCGCGAAATGCCGCCAGTCCCTTCGCCAATCTTTCCAGCACGGGACCGTGGAATTTCAATTGGCTCCAGTGGGTATCGAATGCGTTGTGCTGGTCACCGTCCTCAGCGTTGAGTGTGATGTGTACGATGGGTGGCGCTTTGCTGGCGGCGGCGAGTTCGACCGTGGCCTGTAGCGCGTTACCGAACGAGTCGCCCGGAAATATTGTCTTGAGCGCGCGGGGAGTTGGCAGGGAAAAGTTCTTGGCGGCTATCTCCGCCTTGCGCGTGGTGAGGAAGGCTGTGTCGGCGACGGCGTGCCTCGTCAACCACTCGTTCGGATAGAGCATGTTGATCACACCGACTCGGTCGCCGCCGCCGCGGAACGGCCCCATCGGATCGGCTTCACGAATGTCGAGGTCACCGAAGGCAACAACATCAATACTCGGGGAGGTAAGCGAGGCGTTCTGATTCAGCGCACGCGTCATCCAGCCGTCGGCGCGGTACTCGTCCGGGCCTGCGCCGGTAAATTGGGTCTCGGCGTCGCGGTAGTGCTGATTGGTGACGTCTTGCTGGCCGATGCCTTGCATGATCGCGAGTTGCTTGTCGCGCCATAGCGGCATCAAGGCTTCGAGCCCGCGATGAAGCCCTTGACCTTCATTGAGCAGTATCAACTGCTCGCGTTTCTGTGCCAAGGTGGGGCGCATGCGCGTGTAACGCGGGTTGGCGAACGGCACTAGCGTGTTGTAGGCGTCATTGCCACCTTTGAGATACACCATCACCAGTAGTTTTTGTCGCGATGACTGTGCAAGCAATGGTGCCGCCGGCATCGAGAGAAGCGCGGCAGAGGATGCCAACAAAAATTTTCGGCGGTCTATCTTCAACGTCTATCGCTCATAGATTGGCGGGATGGATGATCAGGCCGGTTTACGACAGGCAAGCATGTAGTTGACGGATACATCAGTGCCTAATCGGTAGACCTTGGTGAAAGGATTGTAAGTCATGCCGGTGAACTCGGTCACGTTCAGGTCCGCGGCGCGCGCTAGGTTGGCTAACTCGGCTGGTGTGAGAAAGCGCCGATATTCATGCGTTCCCTTCGGCAGTAGTTGCAATACGTACTCGGCACCAACGATGGCAAACAAGAAAGATTTTGGGTTGCGATTAATGGTCGAAAAAAACAACCAGCCGCCGGGCTTGGCCAATGCCGCACAGGCTCGGATCGTCGACGCCGGATCGGGCACATGTTCGAGCATTTCCAGACAGGTGACACAATCAAACTGTGCTGGCTGTTCCTGGGCCATCTCTTCAGCGGCGACCAAGCGGTAATCGAGCGACAGTGTTTTGCCAGCGGCGAGCGTTTCGAGCTTGTGCAGCCCGGCAACCTTGAGTGGTTTCTCAGACAGGTCGATTCCGGTGACGTCGGCCCCCTTGAGTGCCATCGACTCGGCGAGAATCCCGCCGCCGCAGCCGACGTCGATGACTCGTTTGCCCGCAAGACCCACCAATTTGTCGATATGGTTAAGACGCAGTGGATTGATGTCGTGCAGCGGTTTGAATTCACTGGTCGGATCCCACCAGCGCGCGGCCAGCGCACCGAATTTGGCCAACTCGGTGGGATCAACGTTGGGATTAGCTGTTGTCATGTTTGTAATGGGTATGCAGGTCGCGGTGTGGGTGATCTTTTGAAAGACAAATGTAGCGGCGGTTGGCTCAGTGGACCCGAAACCGCTCGCCCCAGGTCGCGGCTTTGATGCGGATGGCGTCAATGTCCATACGGGTCAGAGCACGATTGTCGAGCAACAGTTCCCCGTCTACCCAAACATGGGTTACCTGTTCGCGTCCGGCCGCGTGCCACAGATGCGATGCGGGGTCATAGCAAGGCAATACTTCGATTCCACTGAGATCAACCGCGACTATATCGGCCGCCTTGCCAGGCTTCAGTGATCCGATGACGCGATCCCATTGCAGCGCCTTGGCACCATTCAGTGTCGCCATCTCAAGCGCCTTGAGGGCGGGCAATGCTGCAGCGTCACCAGAGACGCCTTTCTGCAACAGCGTCGCCAAGCGGGTTTCCGCAAACATATCCAGTCGGTTGCTTGACGCGCAGCCATCGGTGCCGATACCGACGTTAATACCCGCCTCGACCATCGCCTTGATCGGCGCGATGCCGCTTGCCAGTTTCAAATTTGAGGTCGGGCAGTGCGCCACGTGCACACCGCGCGCCTTGAACAGCGCAATTTCGACGGGCGTCAAATGAACGCAATGTACAGCGATCAGATTCGGTCCCAAGACACCGAGACGCTCCAGGCGTTCGATTGCGCGCACGCCGTATTGCTTTTCACTGTCAGCTGGCTCACCGGCGGTCTCGTGAATGTGACACATCAACGTCAGCCCGTCCATCTCGTTGGCGATCATCACCAACTTTTGAAACGTACTGTCGGCGACAGTATAGGGAGCGTGCGGCGTGAGCATGAGCTTGAGTTTCGGGTCGCCGGCAAACTCTGCGCGCGAAGCGAGGCCGCGTGCGATGTAGGCGTCGGCGTCGGCAGCGTAGGGCGTTGGGAACTCCAACACCGCGCCGCCGAGCGCGGCACGCATGCCGGCCTTTCTGACAACCTGCGCCGCGGTGTCCTGATAAAAATACATATCGGCAAAGCAGGTGGTGCCGCTGCGCAGCATCTCGGCACAGGCGAGTTCAGTACCGTCGTGCACATACGCCTCGGACAAATGCTTCGACTCAACCGGCCATATATGGTCTTTTAGCCACGTCATCAGAGGTGTGTCATCGGCTAATCCGCGCATCAGTGTCATGGCGGCATGCGTGTGAAGATTGACC
>JAYVUH010000467.1:0-5068 GCA_043788115.1 Burkholderiales bacterium | reverse complement strand
TTGATCGAGCGTATTCGCCGGTCGGGCATGCCCGATATGTTTGGTGAGGTGTTGGTGCCCACCGAAGAGGTGGTCGAAATGAAGAAGGGCGCAAAGGCGACGTCAGAACGTCGCTTTTTCCCCGGCTACATTCTGGTCAATATGGAAATGACGGACGAGACCTGGCATTTGGTGAAATCCACACCAAAGATCACCGGTTTTGTTGGTGGTATCGGCAATAAGCCGTCGCCCGTGCCGCAAAAGGAAATCGACCGCATCCTGAATCAGGTGAAGGAAGGTGTTGAGAAGCCGAAGCCGAAAGTGCTGTTTGAGATTGGCGAACTGATTCGCGTTAAGGACGGTCCGTTCACTGATTTTAATGGCAATGTGGAAGACGTGAACTACGACAAGTCGAAAATTCGCGTGTCAGTACTTATCTTCGGTCGGCCAACGCCGGTTGAGCTGGATTTTGGCCAGGTCGAGAAGCAGTAAAGAATTGCAGCAAGCCATTGACGCGGGGCGGCCCGGCGGCAATGCATAAATGACAGAGGCCGCGCATCAACGAAACAAACGAGGAGATGCCGTAAAGCCGGCATCGTTCGTACTCAAGAGGAAAAGTAATGGCAAAGAAGATTGTTGGCTACATCAAGCTACAAGTACCAGCTGGCAAAGCGAATCCATCGCCGCCAATTGGTCCCGCGCTGGGTCAGCGTGGTTTGAACATTATGGAATTCTGCAAGGCGTTTAACGCGCAGACGCAGAAAATGGAACCGGGCATGCCGATTCCAGTCACCATCACCGCTTTCGCGGACAAGAGCTTTACCTTCATCATGGGCACCGCGCCGGCGACCTATTTGATCAAGAAGGCGGCCAAGGTTGAAAAGGGCTCCAAGACGCCGCACACCGACAAAGTCGGCAAACTGACGCGCGCACAAGCCGAAGAAATCGCCACCACCAAGATGCCAAATTTGACCGCGGCGGACATGGATGCAGCGGTGCGGACCATCGCTGGTTCCGCACGTTCGATGGGTATCGAAGTTGAGGGAGTACGGTAATGGCCACCACAGATAAGAATGTGAAACTCACCAAGCGCATGCAGAAATTTGTTGGCTTAGTTGATCGCGACAAGACCTATCCGGTCGGTGATGCGCTTGAGATCATCAAGAAGACCGCTACCGCAAAGTTTGATGAGTCGGTAGACGTTGCCATCAACCTCGGTATTGACGCGAAGAAGTCGGATCAGTCCGTGCGCGGTTCCGTGGTGTTGCCGCGCGGTACTGGCAAGTCGGTCCGCGTTGCCGTGTTCGCACAAGGTGCTAACGCTGAGAAAGCCACTGCCGCTGGCGCAGACATCGTCGGCTTCGACGATCTCGCTGAGCGTATCAAAGGTGGCTTTATGGATTTTGACGTGGTGATTGCCACGCCAGACGCGATGAAAGTTGTCGGCACGCTGGGGCAGGTGCTTGGACCGCGCGGTTTGATGCCGAATCCAAAAGTCGGGACCGTCACGCCAAACGTCGAACAGGCGGTAAAAAACGCCAAAGCCGGCCAGGTTCAATATCGTGCTGACAAGGCCGGCATCGTGCAATGTACGATTGGCCGCGCATCGTTTGCCAACGACGCTTTGACCGAGAACCTGACCGCTCTAATCGCTGCCGTGAATAAGGCAAAGCCGGCGTCGTCCAAAGGTATTTACCTCAAGAAGATTTCGCTCTCATCAACGATGGGTATCGGCGTGCGCTTGGAAACGTCGGCGTTCTCGTCACAGCAGCAAGGTCAGCAGGGATAAGAATTAGGTTGGGCTCCCGCTTTTTTGCGGGGGCAGCGACACTCAAGCAGTTGCCTGAAGGAAAGGATTGGGTCCCCGCCTGCGCGGGGACAGCGACTCAGGCAGTTGCCTGAGTCTTGCTTTGGGTCTCGTTGTTTCGTCGGTTGAGACAGCGAGGTTATCCAAGACCGTTGGGGTTGAAGTGGAGATTTTTCTGCGACACCTTAATCGTGTGGATGTGGTGGTTGGTAATGAGGTTCTCCTCACGCCGTTCCCCTCACGCCTCACGCCCAACGCAGATGGCGTTACCCGCAACGATTTCAGGCGGTTGAATTATTCAACCGACCGATCTCCAAGCGAAGGTCGCTATGAGTGTGGGTGTTGGCATTTTGCCGACATTCATTTTTCAACGAAAGGAGATCAAACGTGAGTTTGAATCTGGAAGGCAAGAAAGAAGTCGTCTCTGAGGTAATCGCAAATATCGCGAAAGCGCAGACGATGGTGATCGCAGAATATCGCGGCACGGAAGTGGTTGGCATGACCAAGCTTCGCGCAGATGCACGCGCGAACGGCGTCTACCTGCGTGTGATCAAAAACACGCTGGCGCGGCGCGCTGTTGAAGGTACCTCGTTTGAGGTTGCCAAAGACATGATGGTCGGCCCGCTGATTTACAGTTTCTCGCAAGATGCAGTTGCCGCCGCAAAAGTCGTCAATGACTTCGCCAAAGGCAACGAGAAATTTGTCATCAAAGCAGGCGCCTACAACGGCAAGATGCTCGACGAAGCTGGTGTCAAAGCGCTTGCCAACATCCCAAGCAAGGAAGTTTTACTGGCGCAATTGGTTGGCTTGTTACAGAGCCCGATCTCGCGCATTGCACGCGTTCTTGCAGCGGTGGCAGGCCAAAAATCCGCGGGCTCAGTCGACGCTGCTCCGGCAGCCTAGTGTTCTCCGAGTTAATCACTCAATCAACCTATTCAACAGTATTCGTAAAGGAAACAAATCATGGCATTCGATAAAGACGCATTCCTGGCAACACTCGACACAATGTCCGTTATGGATTTGAACGATCTGGTCAAGGCGATCGAAGAGAAGTTTGGCGTGTCCGCCGCAGCAATGTCCGCACCAGCAGCCGGCGGCGCAGTCGCAGCAGTGGTAGAAGAGAAGACCGAATTCAACGTTATGTTGATGGAGTTTGGCGCGAACAAGATTGGCGTCATTAAGGCCGTTCGTGAGATCACCGGTTTGGGCCTCGCAGAAGCAAAAGCGCTGGTTGAAGGTGCACCAAAAGCCGTCAAAGAAGGCGCGAACAAGGCTGACTCTGAGGCAATGAAGAAGAAGCTGGAAGAAGCTGGCGCCAAAGTCGAATTGAAGTAATTTTTCGCGCGCTCGTCGGCTGCGCGGGGCGCTTTTTCTCCTGTAGTGCTCGCCGTATACGACATACGGCTGTGCGCTTCGGAGAAAAACCACTCCCGCTCGCTCGACGAATCGCATCGAAAACTTACTCCAACTCGCGTGGTCGTAGTTCAGCACTAAGGGTTCCCGCAACTGTTTGCCTGCGTACAAGCTGTTGCGGGAATTTGCATCAATAGAAATCTGTTTTTGAAAGTGCAATATCGGCGCGCTTCTTCGGGCAAAAATGCTTGAAAGTGCTCGCCAGTACTAGAGTTTGTCCGATTTATTGTACGAGGCCAAAACAAAGCGCGCATCTGTGTTCGCACGCTTTGTTTTGTCTTCTGAAACGACTGCAGAAGACGTTTGGTCCGGGTGAGGTCCTCTCACCGTCCGCCAGCGAAGGGTAGCGGCCCTTCACCAAATGACGCCGACAAAACATCGTCTGCGCCAGTCGAAGAACATTGACGCTGCAGCAAGTAGCGTTCCACAACGTTCGGAGATCCATCAATGTCCCAAGCTTCAGCAGCCTCACGCGCGCCGCAGTACACTTATACGGAAAAAAAGCGCATCCGCAAATCTTTCGCCAAGCGCGCCAGTGTTCTGGATGTGCCGTTCCTGTTGGCCACCCAGCTAAACTCCTACGCTGAGTTTCTGCAAGCCGATGTCGCCGTGGCGACCCGCAATCTGCAAGGTTTGCAGGCGGCCTTCCACTCGGTTTTTCCGATCGTGTCGCACAATCAGTTTGCGCGCTTGGAATTCCTCAGCTACACCCTCAGCCAGCCGCCGTTTGACGTGCTCGAGTGCCAGCAGCGCGGGCTGACCTACGCCTCGCCGCTGCGCGCAAAAGTTCGCTTGATCATCATGGATCGCGAGGCGTCAAAGCCGACCGTCAAAGAGATGAAGGAGCAGGAAGTGTACATGGGCGAGATTCCGCTCATGACGCAAAACGGTTCGTTTGTCATCAATGGTACCGAGCGTGTGATCGTGTCGCAGTTGCACCGCTCGCCGGGCGTGTTCTTTGAGCACGATCGCGGCAAGACGCACTCGTCGGGTAAGTTACTGTTCTCAGCTCGCGTGATTCCATACCGCGGCTCGTGGCTCGACTTTGAATTCGATCCGAAAGACTATCTGTATTTCCGTGTTGACCGTCGCCGGAAAATGCCCGTCACCATCCTGCTCAAGGCGCTGGGCTATTCGCCGGATCAGATCCTGCGCGAGTTCTTTGCCTTCGACCAGTTCCAAATCACCAAGAAGGGCGAGATTGAGCTCGAGTTGGTGCCGGATCGTCTGAAAGGTGAAATCGCCAAGTTCGACATCCTGGCCAAGGACGGCAAGGTGCTGGTGCAGAAAGACAAGCGCATCACCGCCAAGCACATTCGCGACATGGAAGTCGCGAAGATGAAGACCCTGCCGGTCAATGAAGAGTATTTGATCGGACGAGTACTGGCCACCAACATCGTCAACACCGATACGGGTGAAGTCGTCGCCAATGCGAACGAAGAGCTGACGGAGATCAACCTGCGTAAGCTGATCGACGCCGGCGTTGAGTCAATCTACACGCTCTACACCAACGACCTCGACCAGGGCGCCTACATTTCCTCAACGTTGCGTATCGACGAGACCGTCGACGCGCTGAACGCAAAGGTGGCGATCTATCGCATGATGCGTCCAGGCGAGCCGCCGACGGAAGATGCGGTCAACACCCTGTTCAATGCTTTGTTCTTCTCGCCGGATCGATACGATCTTTCGGCTGTGGGCCGCATGAAGTTCAATCGCCGTATCGGTCGTGATGAACTGACCGGTGCGATGACCTTGTCGACCGACGACATCGTCGCCGTCATCAAGATTTTGGTTGAGTTGCGCAACGGCCGTGGTGAAGTTGACGACATCGATCACCTCGGTAATCGTCGTGTCCGCTCGGTCGGCGAA
>JAYVUH010000466.1:0-4629 GCA_043788115.1 Burkholderiales bacterium | reverse complement strand
ACGAGCGCGAGGGCTGGGGCGAGGTGGTTAGCTGTTGCGGTAGGGGAAGTCGGTGATGCGGGAAGGTAAGTCATCGTGGTTCTCCAGTGTGCCAATGTGTCTGAGCCCGTATGACGCGGCAACCACCGAGATTGGATTCAAGCAACTTTTTGCAGTGTTGCTTTCATCTCCAGCGCCGTAGCCAGCGCCGCCTCGACGGTGCGATCACAGACCGTCACATGCCCCATCTTGCGGCCTGGACGCGCCTCGCGCTTGCCATAGAGATGCAGGTGAGCGCCGGGATGCTTCAACACCTCCGACCAGTCGGGTGGCGTTTTCAGATCCTCGCCGCGCCAGAGATCGCCCATCAGATTGAGCATAACCGACGGCGAGTGCTGGGTGGGATCACCTAGCGGCAGGTCACAGAGCACACGCACTTGTTGCTCGAACTGTGACGTGCGGCAGGCGTCGATCGTGTAATGGCCGCTGTTGTGTGGGCGCGGTGCGATCTCGTTGATGAGCAGCGTATGGTCGTTGAGCACAAAGAATTCGACCGCTATCACACCGACGTAGTGTAATTTTTCGGCGATGGTTGTCGCGATGGCGGTCGCTTGCTTGGCGAGCGCGTCAGAGATTCGAGCGGGTGCGATAGTGATGTCGAGGATGCCATTGACGTGCTGGTTTTCAGCTACCGGGAACACGGCAACCTCTCCGCCTTCATTGCGCGCCAGCACCACCGATATTTCAAGCGCCAATGGAATCCATTGCTCAAGCACCGTCGGCGCGAATTTCCAGTCGCGGAGTGTTGCTTCAAGTTCGTCGCGCGTCGCGATGCGTGCTTGTCCCTTGCCATCGTAGCCGAACCGCGCGGTCTTGAGTACAGCGGGTAGCGTCACGTGCCTGAGGGCGTTGTCGATGTCGGCTGCACTCTTAATTACAGCGAACGGTCCGACCGGAAGACTGTGCGACTTGAAAAACCCCTTCTCCAGTTCGCGGTCCTGCGCAATCGCAACGGCATGGCCACTCGGCCGTACCAATGTGCGGGTGGCGAGTTGCAACAGCACTTCGGCGGGAGCGTTCTCGAATTCAGTGGTTATCGCGGCGCAGGAGTTGGCCAGATCCTCAATCGAGATGGGATGCGTGTAGGCGGTACTGAGGTGGCCGGAGGCGAACTCTGCGGCGGGCGATAGCGGATCCGGGTCGAGCACCGTGACACGGTAATCGAGGTTGCGCGCAGCCATGGTGAACATGCGGCCGAGCTGCCCGCCGCCGATCAATCCAAGTGTGGAGCCGGGAAGAATCATTTTGTGAGTGAGGCATGAGGTGTGACGCGTGAGGAGGGCGCAATTTGGGGCTGGCATATGCGGCGTGCGCGCAACCGCCGCGCAACCGTCCGCCTAACGCCGCTCCCCTCACCCCTCACAGGCATCATAAAACATCAGGCAATTGCATGGCGGCCACCATCTCCTTTAGATCCTGCCGATAGGCGGCCAACTTATCGGCAAGTGCAGCGTCGTTGTTGGCCAGCAGGCTGACGGCGAACAGGCCAGCATTGGCGGCACCGGCCTCACCAATGGCAAACGTTGCCACCGGAATGCCTTTAGGCATTTGCACAATCGAGTACAACGAATCTTGTCCCGCTAAGTGTTTCGAAGGAACCGGCACGCCCAACACGGGCAGGGTGGTCTTGGAGGCGATCATGCCCGGCAGATGGGCGGCACCGCCCGCACCAGCGATGATGCATTTGAGGCCGCGCGCACGCGCAGTCTCGGCATACTCGAACATGGCGTCGGGGGTGCGGTGAGCAGAAATCACCTTGTGCTCAAACGCTACGCCGAACTCCTTTAGCATTTCCGCCGCGCGTTGCATGACTTCCCAATCTGAGTTAGAGCCCATCACAACGCCGACCACCGGTGGAATGGTTGTCATCAGTTCACCAAATCCTTAGCTTCATCGAGTTCTTTGCGGTAGTGATCAAAAATGCCCTTGAGTGCATCTGCCATGTTCACCTGCGGTGACCAATCGAGATCCTTCATCGTGTTGTCAATCTTGGGAACACGATTCTGCACGTCCTGATAGCCTTTGCCGTAATACTCACCGGACGTGGTCTCGATCAATTTGACCTTAGCGGCAGTCTCTTTGTATTCGGGATACTGCTTGGCCAACTCAAGCATCATGGTGGCGAGTTCGCGCACCGAAAAATTGTTTTTCGGGTTGCCAATGTTGTAGATCTGCCCAGTCGCGACGTTGTTCTCGTTGGCGATGATTTTCATCAGCGCGCTGATGCCGTCCGTAACATACGTAAACGCACGTTTTTGCGCGCCGCCGTCGACCAACTTGATCGGTTCGCCGCGCACGATATGGCCGAAGAACTGGGTGATGACGCGCGATGATCCTTCTTTCGGCGTGTGGATAGAATCGAGTCCGGCGCCGATCCAGTTGAATGGACGAAATAAACTAAAGTCGAGCTCGCCGCGCGAGCCGTAGGCAAAGATCACGCGATCCATGAGTTGCTTGGAACACGAGTAAATCCAGCGCTGCTTTTCGATCGGGCCGAGCACCAGATTGGAGTTGTGCGGGTCGAACTCCGCATCTCCACACATGCCGTAGACCTCAGAGGTTGACGGAAAAATCACCCGCTTTTTGTATTTCACGCAGGAGCGGATAAACGGCAGGTTTGCCTCGAAGTCGAGCTCAAAGACGCGCAGCGGATCGGACACATAAGTCGACGGCGTCGCGATGGCGACCAAGGGCAGCAGTACGTCACACTTGCGGATGTGGTACTCGATCCACTCTTTGTTGATGGTGATATCGCCCTCAAAGAAGTGAAAACGCGGATTGTCCATGAACGGCGCGACGCGCTCGGCGTTCATGTCCATCCCGTAGATGTGCCAGTCGGTTGACTCGAGAATGGCCTTCGACAAATGGTGGCCGATAAAGCCGTTGACACCGAGGATGAGAACTTTTTTCATATGGAGAGTGTCCTGGTTTCGTTGCTTTTTTTGCGTGTTTGGTGGAAAGCAGCTTGGCTTACTTGGCAACAATGCTCATTGCGGCGATCCCAACTGGTGGATTCCAGTACCGAGGCGAACGGCCAGCATCAGTTCGTTGTGCGGCTGTCCGTCGATTTCCGCTTCCAGGATTCGCAACATCGTGCCGTTCCCGCAAAGTGCGATCACTTTGTCGTTGGCGACATTTACATGCGCTGGATTCGCGTGGGTGAGGACAGGGGGCATTCGCTTGGTTCTGGTAATTTTGACGAACTCGCCTTTGATGCTGGTGGTGGCTCCCGGGTACGGTGGCGCCACGGCTCTGACCAAATTATGTATGTTTTCCGCCGGGGCGTTCCAGTCGATCACCCCATCTTCGGGGCGGCGGCCGCCGAAATAAGATCCCTTCGACAGATCCTGCGTTTCCAGCACAGCAGTACCGGCAATCAGCTGGGGCAGTGCCGCATAGAGGACGGTGGCCGCCGCTGTCGTGACCTTGCCAAACACCTCCTTGGCGGTCTCGTCGGGTTCGATGGCCACCGCCTGCCGGCCGACGATGCGTCCGGCATCCGGCTTTTCAACCATTTCATGCAGCGTTGCACCCGTCTCGGTTTCACCCTTGATGATCGCCCAATTGATCGGCACGCGACCGCGGTACTTAGGCAGCAGCGAGCCATGCATATTGAATGCGCCGCGCTTGGCTGTCGCGAGCACGGCAGGGACCAACATATGTCGGTAGTAGAACGAGAAGATGAAGTCGGGCGGCCGCGCGCCAAGCTGCTCGATGAAGACATCGGTGTTCGGGTCTACCGGGGTCACGACGGGAATGCCGCGTTCTTCGGCGAGTGTGGCAACACTGTCGAACCAGATGGTCTCGTTCGGGTTGTCGATATGTGTCACGACCAGTTGCACATTGACGCCGTGTTTCAGCAAAACCTCGAGGCAAGCCACGCCGACGTTGTGATACGCGAACACAACTGCGGATGTCACGCGATCAGTCTTTCTTGGTCGTCGGGTTTTCGAGAATTCCCTCAATCATGTAACGCGGGCGCGAGCGAACCTGTTCGTAGATGCGACCAACGTACTCGCCCAACAATCCGATACCGAACAAGGTGATGCCGATGAGGAAAAACGCGATGCCGAACAGCGTGAACAGCCCTTCGGCTTCAGGCCCCACCACCAACCGCCTGATGGCCAAGAACACCACAAAAGCAATCGACAGGAATGAAATGATGATGCCAATCAGCGAGAACACCTGCAGTGGGGCCGTTGAAAACCCGGTCATCAAGTCGAAATTGAGCTGGATAAGCTTGTACAGCGAATACTTAGACTCGCCAGCGAAACGCTCTTCGTGGCCAACTTCAATTTCGGTCGGCCGGTGGGCGAATGAATACGCGAGCGCTGGAATATAGGTCGATGAATCGCGCGTACTGTTGATGGCGGCAACGATAGCGCGGCTGTAGGCGCGCAGCATGCAGCCTTGGTCGGTCATCTTGATGCTGGTAACGCGTTCGCGCAGCTTGTTCATCGCGCGCGAAGCATAGCGACGGAAGGCGCTGTCCTGTCGCATGCGGCGGATGGTCCCTACGTAGTCGTGGCCTTTGTCCATTTCGGCGAGCAGCTTGCCAATCTCTTCTGGCGGATTTTGCAAGTCTGCGTC
>JAYVUH010000465.1:0-4287 GCA_043788115.1 Burkholderiales bacterium | reverse complement strand
CCTGCAAATGGCACCGGGCCAGGAACACGCGTTGCTCATCGATTCGCTGCGCTCGCGCATCTACGTATTTCGCAACGACAACGGTCGGCCGCAGCGTGTTGCGGATTTTTACACAACCATCGGCAAACTCGGCACGGAAAAGGTACGCGAGGGGGACCAGAAAACACCGCTGGGCGTCTATCGGGTGACCTCAAAAGTTGCCAAAGAAAAACTCACCGATTTCTATGGGCCGGGCGCATTTCCCATCAACTTTCCAAACGATATGGACAAGCGCTTGGGCCGGACGGGATCGGGCATCTGGATTCACGGCACGCCGTCCGACACTTATAGCCGTCCACCGTTGGCCAGTGACGGCTGCGTCGTGCTGACCAACGAGGACTTTCAGCAACTCGGAAAGTACGTTGACCCTGGCACCACGCCAGTGGTGATCTCGTCGTCGGTGGAATGGCAGTCGCCAGCCGATTGGTCAGCCTTTCGCGGCGCCTTTGACGGCTACCTGATGGAATGGAAACGCGACTGGGAAAGCCTCGACATGGAGGCCTATCTCGCCCACTACTCGAAGGCCTTCGAGGCGGAAGGCAAGGATATTAGCCAGTGGACGTCCAACAAGCGTCGTATCAACGCCAGCAAGACGTTCGTCAAAGTGGAAATCCATAATCTTTCGGTGTTTGAATACACCACCGCCGTCAATCAGCCAACGCTGATGATGGTCACCTTTGATCAAGACTACAAAAGCTCCAACAACGCGACCAAGATGAAGAAGCGCCAATATTGGCAACGAGAAGATGGCCGCTGGAAAATTGTCTTTGAGGGTGCGGCGTCCTGATCGTTCGCCACGTATTTGTTATTTATCGCATGAGGAATCGAATGGACATTCTTAAGCTGCTCCGCGCCACCGGACTTTCTGCTGCTGCCGTTCTATCAATTACGTTTGCCGCCAACGTGGTCGCTCAAGCACCTGCGCCAGCCACTGCCGCCAAGCCGGCCGCAACCAAGCCGGCGCCGAAAAAAGCCCCGGAAAAAGCCAAAGCTAACTTTTGTAAACCCGAAACCAAAGGAACCCCTGTGAAAGTCAAACTCACCACCTCAATGGGCGCAATGACACTCGAACTTGACAGCGAGAAAGCGCCGATCTCGGCAGAAAACTTCATCAAGTATGTTGAGAGCGGTCATTACGCCGGCACTATTTTCCACCGCGTTATCGATGGCTTCATGATCCAGGGTGGTGGCTTCACGAAGGACATGCAACAAAAACCTACGCGCGACCAGATCAAGAACGAGTCCACCAACGGACTCAAGAACGATATGTACACCGTGGCAATGGCCCGCACCGGCGTACGCGACTCCGCGACATCACAGTTCTTCATCAACGTGAAAAACAATGATTTCCTCAATTTCTCCGGCGAAAATCCGCAGGGTTGGGGCTACGCGGTGTTTGGCAAAATTGTCGAAGGTACTGATATTGTCGACAAAATGCGCGTCGTTCGGACGGCCACCACTGGCGGCCATCAAAACGTGCCGGTAGAAACGATCACCATCGAAAAAGCCGAGTGCATTCAGTAACCACTTAGACGCGCACTGGGGCTCCACCAGCAATCATTCACCACCCATGAGCCCCACCCTCTTCATCTCCGACCTGCACCTTCACCAGACGCGGCCCGCAACAACGGCCGCGTTTTTTTGTTTTCTGGAAAGCGAAGCAGCAGGTGCTGCGGCCTTGTATATCCTTGGTGATCTTTTCGAGCACTGGGTCGGTGACGATCAGCTTGATCACGACCCGCTGGCGCGGCGCGTTGCGGAAGCCCTAGCTGCGTTGGCGAATCACAGTGTCGCCATTTTTTTTATGCGCGGCAATCGGGATTTTATGATCGGCACTAGATTTGCGAACGAAGCTAAGCTTGCCTTGCTCCGCGACCCCACGGTGATCACCATTGGCGATCGCAAACTGTTACTGCTCCACGGCGACACGCTCTGCACCGACGATATCGCCTACCAGCAATTCCGCAAGCAGGCACGCGATCCCGCTTGGCAACAATCCGTACTCGCGAAGCCATACGAAGAACGCGTCGCCCTTGCCCAGGCAATCCGCGAACGCAGCGACACTGAAAAAGCGACCAAGCCCGAGAACATCATGGACGTATCTATCGCCACAGTTGATGCAGCGTTTCGTGACCACGGCTACATTGAGATGATTCATGGCCACACGCATCGGCCAGCAACGCATAAGCATGTCGTTGATGGTCATGATTGCGCACGGACAGTATTAGCAGATTGGGGCGCGTGCGCAGAGTCGCTCGCAAAGTAGCTCGCTATACGAGTAACTTTAAGGCTGCCAATGCAAGCGGCCCGTAGACTCTAGAAGTGGCGACTTTTCAATAACGCAAACGCGCGCTCATCGCCCTCATTGCTCGCTGGATCTGATTTTGACTTGTTGCCCGCTCGCATGTAGTCAACAAGGTCCCACCCGGTTCGATGAAAGAGCCGCTTCAGCCCCGTATCAGAGAATATCCAAAAATTGGTCGCGTCGTTGTTCGCCTCAGACTCATGCAAGAGGTAAGCAACGGCATGTTCCTCAAGCGATGTCTTCTGATCTGCTGAGTACCGTGCAATGCGCGTGCTGACCAACGCAAACTCACTGACTCTGGCCAACGATTCGAGCACGTAAAACGGGTTTTTAAGATGGTAAAGAATACCTAAAAAAAACACTAGGCCGTAGTGCGCCCGCGGCCACACAAAGGCGGCATCCAAATTGATCTCATGTACTTCGACTTTTGAGTCGAGATGTTCTTTGAGTCGTCGTGCGCCGCGCAGTCCGTTCATATTAGTCGGACCATAGTCGACGATGTCACAAACGACGCCGTACTGCTCAAGGAAAAAGGAAAGATCACCGTCAGCGGCACCTACATCAGCCACTGGATTACCACGAATTACGGAAGCCAGGTCTCTGTTCACCCCAGACAGCAAACTGTCGAGGTGTATGAAGTTCTGCAGCGTTCCCCACAAATACCACGGAAAATCAGGATCAATGCCCTGTTTTATTTTCTCCAGTTGTGGCTTGTAGTCGAGCGCTGCTGCACGTAGTTTGGCAATATTGAGCATGTGGCCTCTTACAAAAAATTGCCGGTCAAAGGCGAATCAAGCCCCTGCCGGAGTTGCAGAGTTTCTGAGGTTAAAGCGCGGACGACTTGAGTACTGATTATTGCAACAACTGATGCAAGCATCGCCGAGGAACACTCGCAATATCATAGTTCAGCGCGCCAATAAGTAGGTGCCCTCCAAGTAGCATTGGCATTGCCGCCAGCATTACCGTTCCGCTGGTTGCGGCGACACCAGTCGTGATACTTAAGTACCAATGCCAAAACGCGAAGGTGCTTCCCGCAGAAAACATCATGGCACCGAGTAAGAGCTGCACTGATCCCGCATTGAAGTCTCGTAAAAGATAGTTGTAGAACATTCTCTTGAAAAACCGACTGAGATACTTGCCAGGAAAATCAACGAGTACGCTGCCCACGCGTAAGTTCGAGTTTTCATCTGCGTACACAGCGTCCATCGGAATATCGACAACCAGCGCGCGCATCACACCGAGGCGAAACAACATATCACTTTCGAAAAAATATCGTTTCGCAACCTTATCAAGCGGCAATCGGCGCAATACCTTGGTGTGTATTGCCGTGTAGCCATTGGTCGGGTCCATCACATCCCAATAGCCGCTGGAAAACTTGTTGACGAGTGACAGCGCGGCGTTGCCGAACAAGCGCACGCGCGGCATATCGCGCAAAGATTCCAACTCAAAGAACCGGTTACCTTTCGTGTAGTCTGCGCGCCCCTCGACAATCGGCGAAATAAAGGTTGGTATCAATGCCGGCTCCATCTGACCATCGCTATCAATTTTGATGACGATATCAATTCCATCGTTAAGCGCGGCAAGGTAGCCGGAGATGACCGCACCGCCGACCCCCTGGTTCTTGGCGTGCCCAATCACCACCAGCCGCGCGTCATTCATATTCGACGAAACGTGTGCGCCGGTCTCTTCGGGGCATGCGTCGTCAATGACATAGATACGATCAATGAACGTGGGCAATTTGGCGATTACGCCGAGCACCTGCCCAGAGGATTTGAAGCACGGCAGGACGACAGCAATGCGCATGGACTCAAACACGGCACTAACCCCTCGCGATAACAACGACACCGGAAACAATCAGCACGCCGCCGACTAGGTGACGGATGCCGATGGGCTCATTGAGCAGAAAGTAGGCGGCAACCGGTACCACAATAAACGCCAGCGCG
>JAYVUH010000464.1:0-2083 GCA_043788115.1 Burkholderiales bacterium | reverse complement strand
CTAAAGAGTGACTCATCATGGCACAACAATCAAATTTCATTAGTACCTGGTACCAGTTTGCCCTCCAGCAAGTTGCCGCAGAATCGTATCTTGACCGCGTGGGAATCGATCCGCAAGGAACATTGACAGATGCCCTGATTCTTGGGAACAATCGTCTGACATTTCCTTTGTTGGGATTTACCCGCTTAACCTCCTTACAAAGCAGTGAGTTTGTATCGCGTTACGAAATCATTTCCCAAGCCCCGAACGACGCGTCGGGCTTCAGCGCGACGCTGATGAAAGACACCCAGACGGGTGAATACACGCTGGCGTTCCGTTCCACTGAGTACCGCTATGCGGCGAAGGGCGGAGATTTCGAGCGCGACGCCAAAGGTGCCGATTTGGAAATTGATGGCAAAGGTTTCGCGTTCGGGCAGATGCTCTCGATGGAACGTTACTGGGATCTCCTGCAACAAGGCAAAGATTTCAACGGAAGCGCTGCAGCGTTCGGCTCCGGTTTGGCGAATTTCGCCACATTCATGCAAACGGGCGGCGCACAGGTCAAGGTCACCGGCTACAGCTTGGGCGCTCATCTGGCAACCGTGTTCACGGAGCTGCATCCGAATCAGGTCAGCCAGGCATACACCTTCAACGGCGCAGGGCGCGGAACGTTCGATTCAAGTGTGGTTTACAACGGCAAGACTGGCATCGCCGCCATGCTCGATTCCCTGCGCGCCAAGCTGGCGAATTTGGGCGTTGATCCGTTCGCTCTCCCGGCAACTGCAAACCTCTACGACAACAATCTGTACAACGTCGCCGTGGGCAACGTGAAGATTGAGTTTCATACCAGCGGGACTCAGTCTAGCCCTGGTGCGCTGATTGGTGGCGCGGCGCTGAGCAAGATCACCCAGTTGTTCGGGCACGCCACTCACGACGACGCTGAATACGTTTCCAATTCCGGCCTGCATGGAACCGCCACGGCGCTGTTCATCGAAGATCAGGCTAACGTCGAGGGCGCACTTGGCTATACGCCGCGTTTTGAGTGGTTCACCAAATTACTGCAAGGGGATTTTGGCAACACGCACTCATTGAGCCTAGTGATCGATTCGCTAGCATTGATGCAGACGCTTAAGCAAGCAACGCCAGACTTGTCGCTGAATCAACTCAATTCGATTTTTGCGGCTGCGTCGAATCAGCGTGCGGCGTTGCTGGCGAATGCAGATGTCGCCAAGGCGTCTGAAGGCGATTCGCTTGAGCGGGTGCTTGATTCGCTCCGTAAATTGTTCACGCCGGCAGCATGGACGCTGAGCCCGCAAACAGATTTTAGCCGTGTTAATGGCGGCTTTGGCGATTTCAATAATCGCACCGAGTTTTACAAACGCCTGAATGAAGTGACGGAAGCGTTGTCAGCACAGCAGGCTGCGGGACGGTCATTCCAAATTATTCCGTTGATTGGAAGCACTTATGGCAACAATCCGGTTGGGCAAATGAATACCTTTGCACCTCAGGGTTTGATCGACACTCTGGAGGCCGCGAAGCGCGCTGGCGCGGAAGGGCTTGCGTATCGGTACGCGCTCAAGGAAGCCAATCCTTTTACGGTACTTGGCGCTGACTACAGCCATGCCAACCAGAATGGCGAACTGGATCGTTACAACCCGCTCACTTCAGTTGGTGGAATGACAGATGATTATCTTGCTGATCGCTTTGAGTATTTGCGCCGTGTGCTGGACATTAATGTGCGCAATGAAAACAATGACAGCGACAATCCTTTGAACAGCATCCCGGGCGGCACTACGTGGGCCAACGATACGAATTATTTTGTTGACCGCGTGTCGAATATCAACATGAATCAAAATGGTCAGCGCGGCTTGACCGCAAAAATCGAGTTTGGTACAGATAAATCCGATGCCTTGACCGGCGGCGCGCTGGCTGACCATCTCTACGGCGGCGCCTCCACCGACTATCTGCAGGGCAACGGTGGCGACGATTATCTGGAAGGCGGCAGCGGCACCGACGTCTATCAATACGGCGCCGACAACGGCACGCTCGGATTGAATGCGGATGCCGTCAACGACGGCAACGACACGATCCGCGACACCGACGG
>JAYVUH010000463.1:0-3858 GCA_043788115.1 Burkholderiales bacterium | reverse complement strand
GCAGGCCAAATTCCTAAAGCAATCTTTCCCCTGCATCGCCGCCTTTTTGTTCGCAACGGTGGCGATGGCGTCCGCGCCAATGGCGAGCGCTGCGGATGGGGCGATCCTCAAAACGCTTCGAGTGTCGTTGTCGGATGACGCAACGACGCTTGACCCGCACGTGGCTGACTTGATCGTCAACAATCGTCTGCTGCACAATATTTATGAAGGCTTGGTCACGCGCGACAAAGACTTCAAGATTGCGCCCGCGTTGGCGGTTTCGTGGAGCCAGCCGGATGCCAGGACGTGGCGTTTCAAGCTGCGTCCGAACGTTAAGTTTCACGATGGATCGGCGTTCACTGCGGACGATGTTGTGTTCTCACTGGGTCGCGCTTTGCATCCGTTGTCTGCTGTCCGCTTCACCGTGCAAGGGGCGGCAGCAGCCAAGCGCGTCGACGATTTGACGGTCGATTTCGTGATGGCCGAGCCCAACCCGGTGTTACTGTTTCATTTGGCGAGCTTTCGGATCATGTCGAAGTCGTGGAGCACCAAGAACGGCAGCGTGGCTCCACAGAATTACAGGGACAAAGAGGAAACGGTTGCCTCACGCAGCACCAACGGAACCGGCCCGTTCAAGTTGCTGTCGCGGCAGCTCGATGTGAAGACCGTTCTGGTCGAGCACCAGGATTGGTGGAATCGGGCCGCCAGTGATCGCGGCAATCTGGTGCAAGTCGAGTGGACGCCCATCAAGTCGACGGCAACAAGAATGGCCGCGCTACTTTCCGGCAGCGTTGACTTGGTGCTCGACACACCGGTGCAGGATCGTGATCGCATCAAGAACACCGCCGGTTTCAAACTGCAGTTGGGCAGCGAGCCTCGGGTGTTCTTTTTGGGAATGGATTTACAGCGCAACGAATTGTTGTATAGCGATGTAAAGGGAAAGAACCCGTTTAAGGATATTCGCGTACGCCGTGCCATGGCGCTTGCCATCGATGTTGATTTGCTGGTGAACAAAGTCAATCGTGGCTATGGGCGGCCGACCGCATTGATCGCTGGCAAGGAAGTGCAGGGCTATCCGGCCGACTTGGATCGGCGCACACCGGTCGATCTGGCGCGCGCTAAAGCCCTGATGGTGGAAGCAGGCTATGCGAGCGGTTTTGAAGTCGCGTTCGATTGCCTAAACCAAGTACCGTTTGGCGAATTTTGTCAGGGTGTCCTACCGATGCTGGCGCAGATTGGCATTCGCGCCAAGCCCAACCTTGTTTCGTTTACCAACATCTTCCCAAAGCTACAGAAGTACGATACCAGCTTCTACATAATGGGCTACGGCGCATCGACCATGGATGCCCTCGGGCCGATGCAAGCGCTCCTCCAATCTGTGACCGGCAAGGACACGCGCGGCGGGACTAATTTTGGCCGCTACTTAAACCCGCAACTCGATGCTCTTCTTGAACGAATCAGTCGTGAGCCGGATATGAAGCTGCGCGACACCCTCATCCGAGATGCGCTCACGATCGCGCGCGATGATCTTCCCGTGATTCCACTGATCCAGACCGTACACGCATGGGCGATGCGGGGCAATGTCGACGCGACGTTTGTGCCAAACAGCTTGCCTTACTTCTATCGCTTCGCGCTGAAGTAAGTTGCGTGGAAAGTGAAACCAGCCTATCGGCGGGCATTTTCAGCCGAAAAGTGCTGGAAACGACCGTGGATAAAGGAGTTTCTAAGCCGAGCAAAACATCTCGCGCGTCAGCGAGATCAGCTTGACTATGCGCGGATCTTCAATCCGGTAAAGGGTTTTCTTGCCATCGCTGCGCGTGGCGACCATGCCGCTGGCTTTTAGGATCGCCAGATGTTGCGAGACATTGCCCTGTGTTGTGCCGACAGCATCAACAATCTCCTGCACCGAGATTTCGCCGGACGAGAGCAAGCACAGCACCTTGATCCGCAGCGGGTGCGACATTGCCTGCATGGCGACGGCCGCCTCTTCGATGTTTTGCGATTTTCCGATCAGATCGAAGATATCTTCCGTCGGTTTCGGTTTGCGCGAGGTGTTGGCGACTGGTGGCTTGGCGTTCAGCTTGGCGGACGCGCGGCTGGAAAGTTTGGTCGGTGGCATTTCAGTACTGTAGCGCAGGATAGCCGATGTTGCGGTGCAGCGTGACTTTATATTAGGAACATCTAATATTAGATAACGCTAATATGTTTGGTGCACACTCTGCAAAGGCCATGGCAGTCGTCCTCTGCGTGACTCTGCATCACACTGGATTCTGTCATGCCACCAATCGAACGCGCCGGTCGAATCACCAAAGCCCCGGAGAACTTTCTCTCGCCCGACCAGATCGTTGAGGTTCAGAAAGGCCGTCGCGAGTTTCTGCGAGGCGCAGTCGCCACGGCGCTGTCTGGTGCGGCTGCAGCGGGGGTGACCACATCGGCGCTGGCGCAGGCTGATTTCAAGGGCGATCCGAATATCCTCGAGCTTCCAGAGCATTCCAAGGGCCTTGGCCAGCCGGTTGCTCTGCAACCCTACGGCATGCCGTCGAAATGGGAAAAAAATCTGCAACGGCGTGAGAGCCCGGGACTCACACGCGTTTCGGCCTCGTCGGTTTCGTTCTGTCCGTTGCAAGGACTGTTCGGCATCATCACGCCGAACGGGCTGCACTTCGAGCGGCATCATCAAGGTTGGTGGGACATTGATCCGACTAAACATCGCTTCATGATCAACGGCCTGGTGAAGAACCCCAAGGTCTACACCATGGATGACCTGATGCGCCTGCCGTCGGTCTCCCGCATGCACTTCATCGAGTGTGGTGCCAACACCGGTATGGAGTGGGGCAATGTCGCGGTGCCGACGGTGCAGTACACGCACGGCATGCTGAGCTGCTGCGAATTTACGGGAGTGCCGTTGTCGGTGTTGCTTGAGGATTGCGGGTACGACAAGTTGAAGGGTAAGTACATATTGGCCGAAGGCGCGGATGGCTCCGGCATGACGCGCAGTATCTCGATGGAACGTGCGCTTGATGATTGCTTTGTCGCCTACGCGATGAATGGCGAAATGTTGCGCCCGGAGAACGGTTATCCCCTGCGGTTGGTGGCGCCCGGAATTCAGGGCGTGAGCTGGGTGAAGTGGTTGCGCCGCTTGGAGGTGGGCGACAAACCGTACGCAACCAAAGACGAGACGGTGCACTACATTGATCTGATGCCCGATGGTACGCATCGCCAATACACCAACATTCAAGAGTGCAAGAGTGTGATCACCACACCGTCCGGCGGCCAGACGCTGCTCGATCGCGGTTTCTACAACGTGAGCGGGCTGGCGTGGTCGGGGCGCGGAAAGATCAAACGGGTGGACGTGTCGTTCGACGGTGGACGCAATTGGCGCACGGCTAAGCTCGAGTCGCCGGTGCTAACCAAGTGTCTGACGCGGTTCAATATCGGCTTCAATTGGGACGGCAGTCCCGTGATTTTGCAAAGCCGCGCGATAGACGAGACGGGTTATGTGCAGCCGAAGGCGAGCCAGCTGCGCGCGGTGCGTGGCACACGCTCGATTTATCACAACAACGCCATCCAAAGCTGGAAGTTGGACGCGAATGGTGAAATCTCCAACGTTCACGTGGGATGAGGAGGCGACTATATGACCATTGCGACCAACTTTGCTATCCCACTTGCCGTTGCGTGCATCGCCTTGATGGGCGGATGTTTCTCGACCATCGCTGCCGCGCAGCAGAAATTCAGCGGTATCGGTCGCAGTGCAACAGCAGCAGAAATCGCCGCGTGGGATATCGATGTGCGTCCCGACTTCAAAGGTTTGCCGCTCGGCTCGGGCTCGGTCAAGCAGGGGCAACGTATTTGGGAGGCCCAGTGTGAGTCATGCCACGG
>JAYVUH010000462.1:0-4954 GCA_043788115.1 Burkholderiales bacterium | reverse complement strand
TAGCGTGAACGCGACAGAGACTGACTGGGTCACCGAGTATCTCGCGCCCATCATCGCCATTCGTGTCATCGATGGACTGGACGCCGCAATGGACCATATCGCGCGCTACGGATCGGCGCACACCGACGCCATCGTTACCGACGATGCCGCGCGTGCCGAGCGCTTTTTACAAGAGGTCGATTCGGCTTCGGTCATCGTCAATGCTTCAACGCGATTCGCCGACGGATTTGAATTCGGACTGGGCGCTGAGATCGGCATTTCTACGGACAAGCTGCACGCGCGCGGCCCGGTCGGGCTGGAGGGGCTTACGTCGATGAAGTGGATTGTGCGCGGCCACGGCGAGGTGCGCGGATGACGACCACAACGCTTGTCTTCGGCGGCAGTTTTGATCCCGTACACAATGGCCACGTGGCGATGCTCGACGCGGCGATGACGCAGATCGCGCCGGCGAGCACGTTGATCGTTCCGGTGGGCAATGCGTGGCAAAAATCGCGCATGCCGTTCGTCGCGGCGCGACATCGGGTGGCGATGCTCAAGCTGGCGATACCGCACGCGACGATCGATGAGCGCGAACTGTCGCGCGGTGGCCCGACCTACTCTGTGGATACGATGCGCGAACTCAAGCGCGATTTTCCGAATGACCGATTCGTCTGGCTACTGGGCGGCGATGCTTTTTCGCGCCTCGATAGCTGGCAGGAACCGGCTACGTTCGCCAAGATGGTGCGCTTCGCCGTCGTGCGGCGGGCGGGCGAACAAGTAATTCCGCCAACGACGATTCTCGAATACGACATCATCGACTGTGATCCCCTCGGCATTTCATCCACCGAGATACGCGTAAAGCTTGCGCAAGACCGCAGCGAGCGCGAGTCGGTACGCAGTTTGGTGCCAAATGCCGTTTACGACTATATTCAACAACATCAGCTCTACTCATAAGGAGAGAAAACGTCTTGGCTAATAAATTGAAACCCAATCTCACCAAAATCATTGTCGACGCCCTTGAGGACATTAAGGCGAAGGACATTCGTGTCATCAACGTCGCGAATATCACGTCCGTTTCTGATCACGTGGCCATCGCCAGCGCCGACTCAAATCGGCAAACTCGCGCTCTAGCCAATAATGTTGTCGAGAAAGTGCGGGAAGCGGGATACACGATCTATGGCACCGAAGGCGAAGAGAGTGGTGAGTGGGTACTAGTCGACTGTGGTGATGTCGTTGTACACATCATGCAGCCCGCCATTCGGGAGTACTACAAGCTTGAAGAGCTCTGGCTGGATGGCACGCTGGAGTTTCCGAAGCCGCAAAAAGCGCTGAAGGCCAAGGCGGAGGCGGTAAAGCCGGTCGCCGCAAAAGCCGTCAAGAAAAAAGCCGTGGCGAAAAAAGTCACCGCAAAGAAAGCGCCTGCTACTCCTGCCAAAACGAAGGCACCGGTGGCGAAGAAAGCGGTTGCGAAAAAGACAGTAGCAAAAAAAGTCACCGCGAAAAAGCCTGCGGTGAAAAAAACTGCCGTGAAAAAACCTGTAACAGTGTCGGTCATAAAAAAATCGGCTGTTGCCAAGAAGGCCGTGGTGAAGAAGCCTGCGCCAAAGAAGCCCGCAGCGAAGAAGCCCATTGCGAAAAAGAAAGTGGCGTAGTACTAAACTCCTTTATCGGCGGCCGTTTCCAGCGTCTTTTGGCTGAAAACGCCCGTGGATAGGGCTGTTTGTATTCGCGACCGTCGTCGGCAGAACTTCGAAAGAGTCCAGTGAAGATCTTTATTCTCGCGCTTGGGCACAAAATGCCCGCTTGGGTAACGGCCGGCGTAGACGAATACACGAAGCGCATGCCGCCAGAAGGACGCATTGAAATAATCGAACTCAAGCCCGAAGATCGCCGCGCAAAGACTACCGAGCGCGTACTCGCTCTGGAGGCGGAGCGTATCTTGGCGGCAATTCCAAAGGGTGCCACGCCGATTGTCTGCGACGAACGGGGCAAGGCCCTGACCACGCCGATACTGTCTACATGGCTGGGCGATTGGATGCGCGAGGGCGTCAGCCCTTGTTTTGTCATCGGCAGTGCTGACGGCCTAGCAAAGGAAATAAAGTCGATCGCGCTGCACACGATTGCCCTATCCGGATGCGTATTACCCCACGGCATGGTGCGCGTCGTGCTGGCCGAACAACTTTATCGCGCCTGGTCACTACTGCATAATCATCCGTATCATAGAGAATAAACGTTGCCAATCGTCAGCCATGCAGCAGCCGCCAAACATCATTTACCTTGCCTCTAAGAGTCCGCGCCGCCGCGAACTCCTCAAGCAAATCGGCGTGCAGTTCGAACTGCTGTTGATGCGCGAGCTCGCACCCCGCATCGATATTGATGAGTCTCCACGCATTGGTGAATCCGCCCACGCCTATGTTGAACGGGTGGTGAAGGTCAAGGCCGCCATCGCGCTAAAGGTGCTGCGGGAGCGCAAGCTGACGCCCCGTCCAGTACTCACCGCCGATACCACCGTCACTTTTGACGGCGAAATTCTCGGCAAGCCTGAAGATCGTGATGACGCGGTTCGTATGCTCAAGCGATTGTCTGGAGAAACGCATCAAGTCCTGACCGCAGTGATGATCACGACAAGCGACGGCGATTTCACGGCGTTGACCACCAGTTTCGTGACCTTCGCGCCAATCGGCGAAGAAGAGATTCGCCGTTACGTCGATACGGGTGAGCCGATGGATAAGGCGGGGGCCTACGGCGTACAAGGCCGCGCGGCAAGGTTCATCGCCAAGCTGTCTGGTAGCTATTCTGGTGTTGTCGGCTTGCCACTCTTTGAAACGACTGGCTTGCTGCGACAAGCTGGCATACAACTCTAAGGAAGCTCTGATTAAGTCCATTTCGTCGCTTCGATGCTGCCAAATGAGGTTGTTGCTCACATAAAAATATCTCCTTGCATATCAAACATATGCGGCGGCAATACTTTTGCGCGTTTGGCAACTGCGGCGCCTAGCCTGACTTATAACCAGCCACTTGGCCACCGCTTTTTGGTGGCTTAGTGGAATGGCTAGTAGTTTCATCAGAACTGAACTTAATCAGACCTTCCCTAATACAGCTCTAATTTCAGGCGCGCATTTTGAACGAACAGATTCTGATCAACGTTACTCCGCAGGAAACACGTGTTGCCATCATGGAGCAAGGCGCGGTGCAGGAGCTGCACGTTGAGCGCTCATCCAACCGCGGGTTGGTCGGCAACGTCTACCTCGGCCGCGTCAGCCGCGTGCTGCCGGGGATGCAGTCAGCGTTTATCGACATCGGACTGCCGCGCGCTGCGTTTTTGCACGTCGCCGATATTTGGGCCGGCCAAAAACACACTGACCGCAACCACGATAAGGGTGCGGACAGGCCAGCAGAGCAAAAACCCATTGAGAAACTGCTGCACGAAGGTCAAACGCTGGTGGTGCAGGTCATCAAGGATCCCATTGGGTCTAAGGGTGCCCGGCTCTCCACGCAGATTTCGATCGCAGGTCGACTCCTAGTCTATTTGCCGGGCGACCATCACATCGGCATCTCCCAGCGCATCGAAGACGAAGCCGAGCGTGAACAGCTGCGTGAAAAGGTTCACGCCCTGATGCCCCAAGGTGAGGCAGGGGGATTCATTGTTCGTACTGTTGCGGAAACGGCGACTGACGACGAACTGAATAGCGACATTGCCTATCTGGTAAAGCTGTGGCGCGGCATCGTTGAAGCGTCAGCAACCGCAGCTCCCCAAACACTGCTCTATCAGGACCTAGACCTCAGCCATCGCGTGATGCGCGATCTCGTCACCGCAGACACTGAACGCATCATCGTCGACTCCCGCGAGACCTACGTGAAGATGCGCGATTTTGCCGAGCACTACACGCGCAGTTCCGTCGCCGTGCTCGAGCAGTACGCAGGCGAGCGCCCGTTGTTCGATTTGTTCGGTGCGGAGGATGAAATCGACAAGGCATTACACCGCCGGGTCGATTTGAAGTCGGGCGGCTACGTGATTGTCGATCAGACTGAGGCATTGACGACGGTCGACGTGAACACCGGCGGATTTGTGTCGGGACGCAGCTTCGATGACACCATCTTCAAGACCAATCTGGAAGCGGCGCAGACCATTGCGCGTCAACTGCGCTTGCGCAACCTTGGCGGCATCATCATCGTCGATTTCATCGACATGGACACCACGGAGCACAAGCAAGCGGTGCTGGCAGAATTCAACAAATCAATGCAGCGCGACCGCACTCGCTGGACCATCAACGGTTTTTCGCAACTGGGACTGGTCGAGATGACCCGAAAGCGCACCAGGGAGAGTCTGGCTCACGTACTGTGTGAAGCGTGCCCAACCTGTGTTGGACGCGGCGAAATCAAAAGCGCACAGACCATTTGCTACGAAATTCTTCGGGAAGTCATGCGTTCAGCAAAGAGCTTCGACGCGCGCGAGTACCGTATTCTCGCCTCACAGACGGTCATTGATCGCTTTCTGGATGAGGAGTCTCAGTCCATGGCGATGCTCGAGGATTTCATCGCCAAACCCATTTCACTCTCGGTGGAGTCTGCGTATACGCAAGAACAATACGACGTAATTCTGGTCTGACGGCAGCGGCTGTCCAGCGCTTACGCGCGGGGTGAGTTCACATCAATCTGGTGGGGAGCAACAGCGGGTAGTGGCCCCGTCGGGGGCGGAGGTTACCTACCCTGCCGGCGGGAAGGATTCAACACGAACGGTCTTCGCAAACGCGTCGTTTACGGTCGCGTCACCACTGGTTTCTGCTTTTGCCGTGGAAGAAACACGAACGGTCTCCAGATACTCCATCTGCGGCTTGGGAATCATGGGCTGTGCACTCGCAAGCGCGCGCGCTTCCTGCGACGGGCCGACGTCGCGAACCTGGCGGATTAACCCGGAGATCACCTTGAGCTGGTGTTGAACATCAGCCAGCTGCGCGTTGAGTTTGGCCACCTC
>JAYVUH010000461.1:0-4937 GCA_043788115.1 Burkholderiales bacterium | reverse complement strand
CCATGCCACCATAAAGCCGCCGTAACTGCCGCCGCTGGCATACACGCGTGTTCGATCCGCCCACGATTGTTTCAACAGCCAATCGGTACCGGCCTCGATATCGATCAACTCCAACTCGCCCATGCGGCCCATGATGCTGTCGCGAAACGCGTGGCCAAAGCCGCTCGAGCCGTGGTAATTCACCATCGCCACCACGTGGCCGTGTGATGCCAGTAGATGCGGATTCCAGCGATAGCCAAACGTGTCGCCCGACGCGGCGTAGGGGCCGCCGTGAATAACCTGCAATATCGGATGCTTTTTGTCGCGCTTGAAGTTAGCCGGATACACCACCCACATTTGCACGTCGTCTCCCAATGCGCCGCGCACCGTCACTTCTTCGACGCGGCCCAATTTCAGCCGCGAGAGTAGCGCATCATTGAAGTGCTCTATTCGTCGACAAGCTACGTCTGCCTTGTTCTGTTCGTCGCCCAAATTCGCGGCGTAGATGCGGATGGGATGGTTGATGCTGTCTGCTGCGACCACCAGCGTATCGGTGGATGCAGCCAGATCAAACCCCTGCACCCAGCCCCCCTGCCAAATGAGTTCGGCGGCAGACGCACTCAATGTACGCCGCCAGATGTGACATCGGCCACGCGCCTCAGCGGTGAAGTACACGGCATCACCGGCTGCCGACCAGCGCAGCGGCGCGCTGACATCGCGATCCGAGTCCGCGTCGAGCGTCTTCCATTTGCCGTCCGCGCCGATGATGGCGAGCTGCCCGAGCGCCGTGTGTTTGGGTGCCTGTGGTGTGGCAATCGCGGCGATATGTTTGCCATCTGGACTAAAACGTGGGTAGCCGATGTCCCATTGCTTGCGATCAACGAGTGGTCTGAATTGTCGTCTGACAACATCCAGAACGACCAAGGCGTGGCGTGCGCCCGGGCGTTTGTCGGGCGATGGGTCGTGCATAAACACAATGCGCCGCCCGTCGGGACTGACATCGAACATATCGGCACTGGTGTCCGCCCGCGGCAATTCATAATCGGCGCCTTCGAACAGATCGGCGGTCTTGCCGCTTTCCACATTCACACGCAACAAGTGTGCGACGCGTCCCATCGGCAGGTTGTGATCCCAGTAGCGGTAGAAACCATCACTCGTCGTGTAGCCGGATTCGCGGCGCTTGGTGAATTTGGCGTACTGCTTGTTCTGCGCGCCCATTCCTTTGAGTTCCGGCCACACCCAGGCAACGCAGACGATGTGCTTGCCGTCGGGCATCCACTTGAACGCTTCCACACCCATCGCGATGTCGCTGATGCGTGTCGCCTCGCCGCCGTCAACCGGCATGACATACAGCTGAGGCGTTTTATCTTCGATGCCACCGGCCTGACGTTTGCCAATAAACGCGACCCGATCACCGTTCGGTGAAAACGCCGCCTGACGGTCTTTGTCGCCGCATGTCGTCAGGGTGCGTGGCGCGCCGCCAAGCGTGGAGAGCAGCCACAGCTGGGCGGCGGTCTTGTTGGTTTCGCGGTCATAGCGTGTCAATGCGCACACAGCTTGGCTGCCGTCCGGAGAAACAGTGGGGCCGGATAGGCGTTCGATCTCCCACAAGGACTCAACGGAAAGGGGCGCGGTTTTTTTTGTGGGCATTGGGGACGATCATCGTTTACGTGAAAGCGAAGGTGACATTAAAGCCGATAACCGGCGCGCGGTCACTTGCGGCAAAATGTGGCCTATCAATAATTTGGAGAACGTCCTTGCAAATTTCTGCCGCCGTTTCGCGTATCGCTTCCGTCAGTCTGCTGTTCGCCGCTTCGATGGTGGTGGCATCGACGCCGGCCCGCCTGATTGTCCTCAATAAAAGCGAAGCCAGTGCTGTCATCGTCGACCCGGCATCGCTAAAAGTCGTTGGCCGCGTGCCGGTGGGCGAGGGGCCGCACGAGGTGGTGGTGTCGGCTGACGGCAAGTTGGCGGTGGTCGCCAATTACGGCGCGCAACGTCCGGGCAATTCACTATCGATTATTGATATCGACGCCGCGAAGGAGATTCGCCGCCACGACCTCGGCTCGCTCACCCGGCCACACGGCATGCAATGGAACAACGGCAAGGTCTATTTCACCTCAGAGACAACGCGTAGCGTGGCGCGCTACGACATCGCAAGCGACAAAGTTGATTGGCTGATGGGCACCGGCGCATCGACGTCGCACATGCTGGTCGTGTCGCCTGACGGTAAACGTCTCTACACCAGCAATATCGGCTCCAACGACGTCACCGCCATGCGACTCGACGGCCCACCCAACAACGCCGCGATCACACAGATCAAGGTCGGCGGCCAGCCGGAAGCGATCGATCTCTCGCCCGATGGCGCTGAGCTTTGGGTTGGCCACAACGGCGACGGCGGCATCTCCATCATCGATACCGCAACCAATACCGTGAAAGAAACCATCAAGGCAGGGGTGCAACTTAATCGCGTCAAGTTCAGCCCGGATGGCAAGCGCGTGCTGGCGTCCGATCCGCGCGGCGGCGCGACTGGCGAAGTGATTGTCATCGAGGCAGGGACGCGCAAAGTAATGCAACGCATCGACATGCCCGGTCGACCGCTCGGCATTCAATTCACACCTGACGGCAAGCGCGCGTACGTTGCACGCAGCCAAGCGAAGCGCGTCGATGTGATCGACATGGACAAATTGGTGGTGATGGCATCCATTGAAACGGGGGACGCGCCGGATGGGCTGGCGTGGCGCGCGGAAACGACTGGTAGCGCACGCTAGCGCTACCAGCGCCCCTTTGGCGGGGCGGCGCTGTCTCAGCGAATCGCCGCGATCACCTTGCCGATAAATTCGTTGAGCGACGCGGTCGAATCAATCCAGCGCACCACGATCAGCAAATCATTTTGTCGGTCGATGTAGACAATGTTCTGCCCGTTGCCGTCAAAGGTGACTGCCGTTTCGGGCGCGGCCGAGAGGCGTTTGCGATCAGGGTTGAGGTACCAATTGGCGTGGCCATACTCGGCGTTGGCCGTGCCCGGTGTACGCGCCATGCGAATCCAGTCTGGCGAGACTAGCTGCTTTTCATTCCATTTGCCATCGCGCAGCATCAGGTAGCCAAAGCGGGCCATGTCCCAAGCATCGATGAACATGCCGCCGCCCCAATGACCACCACCTGAGACGGATTGCATGCGCTGGCCGTCGAGTTCGATCCACGAATTTTCATAGCCGTGCCAGCGCCATTTGCTCGATGCGCCGATCGGCTGCATGATCTCCCGCTGTAGCACTTCTGGTAGCGGTCGCCGCCAAACCTGCAACGCCGCGAGCGCCAACACATTGATCCGCACGTCGTTGTACTTGAAGCGTGCGCCGGGTGCGTTCAACTTGCGGTTCGCCCACTCTTCTTGCTTGCCCTCGGGTCGATCTGCCCAGTCGGGTTTGCCCCACAGCGTGCCTTGCCAATCACTAGTCTGCCGCAGCAGGTGATCCCAGGTGATGGGTTGATTATGTGGCGCGTCGAACAAATCGATGTTGGCCGGCATGTACGGGGCGACACGATCGTTGACGTCTCGAATCAATCCCTGTTGCCAAGCAAGGCCGACCACCGTCGTGAGGAACGTCTTGGCGACGCTGTGGGTCATATCCACACTTTGGGTGTCGCCCCACTCAGCGACCACATAGCCTCGACGAATAATGACGCCGTTAATCGGTGCGCGCACTTTGGTCGGCCCGATGATGCCGCCGAAATGCGGTTCACGCGCGCCGAACGACCGTGTTAGCGCCATCGCCTGATCACGCGGCGCGGGATTGTCCTTGGTCTTGACGAACTGCACCGCCGCCTCCAGGACCGCAGCATCCATTCCGACCTGCGCGGGCGCTCGGCGCTGCCAGTCGAAACGCTCGGGGAAATAGTTGTTGGCGACGCTTGGTGACTGTGCGAACGCGCCTGAAACAAAAGAGGCCGCCACCAACAGGCGGCAAAAGTGAACAAACATGTTGGCTCCTGCCATTGATTACTCAGCAACATGGTATACGACGCGATTCCAACCGTTGCGATTGGAACTGTAACGCGAATGGTATCCTCGCGCTGCTTGCGGGCAACCATGCGAAGCCCCGGATTGACCTTCGTCAATCAGACACCCCGCCGGGCTTCGTAGAATCGGAACGAATGTCGAACGCATCGGTAACCCACGCGGAAGCGCCCCCTGATCAACAAGCACCCATTGAGGTGTCGCTGCTCGACCTTTCAATTGCGCTCGCTCAGCGTAACGCGCTCGCGCAGCTGTTCGGCTTGGTCGCCATCGCAGGCATCGGTTACTTTCATCAATTGTGGGTCGTGCCGTTGGTCCTGATTTTGCTCGGCGTCGTAATCGCGCTCTGGCGCGTGCAGCTCGCGAAGAGCTGGCTTCGGTGTACCGACAAGACTGCACAACGCCACGCTCACGCCCGTGGCTTTTTCGGCATGTCGGCCGCTGGCGGGCTGGCAAACGCAATCGCGATCTTTTCGATGTATGGCGTCATTCCGCCACAGGCTGGCGCGGTCATACTTCTGATTACAGTGGGCGCGATATCCGTCGGCGTGCTCCATTTTTCCTTGGTCAGATTCGCCAGTGCGGCCTACATGCTGCCCAGCTTTGGAGCGACCATTCTCGCGAGTGCGCTCGACCCTACCTTTCTGTCAAAGGCACTGCTGGTAATCACGCCTGTGTTCGCGCTCATCAGCATGCGCGCGTCGACAGAAAACTACCAGAGCGTGGTTGCCAGCATTCGACGTCAGCTGGACCTCGACCGGACCATCGCCGCTCTCGAAGAGGCGCGCCAGGCGGCCGAGGCGGGTAATCGCGCGAAATCACAGTTTTTGGCCACCATGAGCCATGAGATCCGCACCCCGATGAACGGCGTGATCGGTGCGCTTGAGATGATTTCCGCGTCCCCGCTCGACGACAAGCAACGCGTCTGGCTCGACGTGGC
>JAYVUH010000460.1:0-3384 GCA_043788115.1 Burkholderiales bacterium | reverse complement strand
CTCCCCCTTTGGAAAAGGGGGACTAAGGGGGATTTGCCGTCGGTGTCGGCACGCAAACGTTTAAAATCCCCCTCGATCCCCCTTTTCCAAAGGGGGAAGCGGGCACCGAGATCGCCTGCCGAAGGCATATAGTGAATTTCAACAAACTGCTCGGGGCTCGTAGCCGCCTCAAGCATGCTCGCAGCACGCTCCGAGTAATAACGCTTTACCGAGAAAGACCACCATGAACGCACCCGCCCCGCATTCACCATCCCCAATCGCACCCGGCCAGCATGCACCACAGCTGAAAGACCCATCGCTGTTTCATGTTCACAGCTATATCGACGGTAAGTGGGTTGACGCTGACAGCAAGAAGACATTCGTCGTCGATAACCCGGCCGATGCCTCGCTGGTCGCCGAAGTGTCCGACTGCGGCGCGGCTGAGACCAAGCGCGCCATCGACGCCGCCAACGCTGCGCTACCGGCGTGGCGCGCCATGACCGCGAAGGCACGTGCGGCGATTCTGCGCAAATGGTACGACCTCATCCTCGCCAACGTCGACGACCTAGCGCAGATTCTGGTCTCTGAGAACGGCAAGCCGCTCGCCGAGGCCAAGGGCGAGGTGATGTACGGCGCATCGTTCATCGAATGGTTCGCGGAGGAAGGCAAGCGCGTCTATGGCGATGTGATTCCGCCGCATCTACCTGATAAGCGCCTTATCGTAATCAAGCAGGCCATTGGTGTCACGGCCGCCATCACGCCGTGGAATTTTCCGAATGCGATGATCACGCGCAAGGTTGGCCCGGCGCTGGCCGCGGGTTGCACCATGGTGCTCAAGCCGGCCGAGCAAACGCCCCTGTCGGCGTTGGCACTCGCCGAACTGGCCGAGCGCGCCGGTGTGCCCAAGGGCGTATTCAACATCGTCACCGGCAGCAGCGCAGCAGCGCCGGCCATCGGCGGAGAACTCTGTGCGAATCCGATCGTGCGCAAAATGTCGTTCACCGGCTCTACGGAAGTCGGCCGCATTCTGATGCGTCAGTGCGCACCAACGATCAAGAAAATGTCGTTGGAACTGGGCGGCAACGCGCCGTTCATCGTCTTCGACGACGCCGACTTGGACGCTGCTGCCGAAGGCCTGATGCAAGCGAAATTTCGCAACGCCGGTCAGACCTGTGTCAGCGCAAACCGCATCTACGTACAAGCGGGCGTCTATGAAGCATTTGCCGAGAAGCTGAAGACCAAGATGGTCACATTGAAAGTCGGACGCGGTAACGAAACCGGTATCAACGTCGGCCCGCTCATCGACGACAACGCCATCACCAAGGTTAGTGAGCACGTCGCTGACGCGGTTGCCAAGGGTGCCACCATCGCGACCGGCGGCACGCCCCACGCACTGGGCGGGCGCTTTTACGTGCCGACGCTGCTGACCAATGTCCCGAAGTCTGCCAAGGTGTCGCACGAAGAGACGTTCGGCCCGGTCGCACCGCTGATCAAATTCAGTACCGACGAGGAGGCCATCGCCATGGCCAATGACACCGAATTTGGTTTGGCCGCCTACTTCTTTGCTCGCGATATCTCCCGCGTGTTCAAGGTTGCGGAAGCACTTGAGACCGGCATGGTCGGCGTCAACACTGGCATGTTCTCCAACGAAGTGGCGCCGTTCGGCGGTGTCAAACAATCGGGCTTGGGCCGCGAAGGTTCGAAGTACGGCATTGATGACTACGTTGAGATCAAATATCTTTGCCTCAACGTTTGATATCGGGCAGCGCTCGCGTATGACTTCGCGTTTGCCTTCGCGTCTTACTACATCGCGGTTTTGCACGGTTGCTGTTTGTGCGCTGCTCGGCTTATCGGTGTCGGTGGTTGCGCATGCGCAACTCGCACCCTCCCGCGACATGCCAGAGCCCGCGAGCAAAACGGTCGAGCGCAGGGCGAGCGTTTCAACGCGCGACATGGTGGCGGCGGCGCATCCTCTCGCCACGCAAGCGGGCGTTGCTATGCTGGCCAAGGGTGGCAGCGCCATCGACGCCGCGGTGGCGGTGCAGATGGTACTCAACCTAGTCGAGCCGCAGTCGTCGGGTATCGGCGGCGGCTCGTTCATGCTGCACTACGACGCCAAACGCAACAAGGCGGTGGCCTACGACGGACGCGAGATTGCCCCGGTTGGCGCAACGCCGGGAATGTTCCTTGGCGATGACGGCAAGCCGGTTCGATATGCCGACGCGGTACGGAGCGGCCGCTCGTTCGGCGTGCCGGGCACCTTGCGCGCACTTGAAGCGGCGCATGCGGCGCACGGCAAACTCGCTTGGGCGGCGTTGTTCGAGCCTGCCATCCACCTCGCGGAAAACGGCTACGCGTTATCTGCTCGAACCGCTCAACAAGCCGGCAACAGCGCGGTACTGCGCGAGACGCCGGAAACGCGGGCGATTTTCTTCAATGCCGATGGCTCGCCCAAACCGGTGAGCACCGTTGTCAAGAATCCCGCTCTCGCGGCGACCTTTCGGCGCATCGCCACCGACGGTGCCGACGCGTTCTACACTGGCGAGATCGCGCGCGACGTGGTCAGTGCGGTGCGCGGTCACGCGCGACCCGGTGTGGTGACTGAAGCAGACATGGCAGGCTATCGCGTACGTATCTCAGAACCTCTATGCGGCGGCTATCGCCGCTACCGCGTCTGCAGCATGCCGATGCCGTCGAGTGGTGGCGTGGCGATTCTGCAAATCCTCGGGCTACTCGAGGGCTACGACCTACCGCGCATGAAGCCCGACTCTGTGGAGGCAGCGCATCTGTTCGCCGAGGCCGGTCGGCTTGCATTCGCCGACCGCGAGAAATATGCCGCCGATGATCGTTTTGCCGACGTACCCGTCGCCGCGATGATCAGCCCCGACTACATCCGCGGACGCGCGTTGCTGATTCGCACCGACCGCAGCATGGGCCGCGCCGAGCCAGGCAATCCGTCCAGCAGCAAACTGGTGTCAGCCGGCGATGCAACCGACTCGCTCATGGGCACCAGCCACTTTTCGATTGTTGACGTGAACGGCAATGCAGTCAGCATGACGACGTCGGTCGATGCCTCGTTTGGCAGTCAAATTTTTGTGCGCGGATTCTTCCTCAACAATCAAATGACGGATTTCTCGCTCATCCCTACCGATGCGCTTGGTGTTCCGATTGCCAACGCGATCTTTCCGGGAAAACGTCCGCGCAGCACCATGGCGCCGGTCATTATTTTTGATAAAGACGGCAAAGTCGCCATGGTTGTCGGATCAGCGCTCGGTTCAACCATTGTCAATTCAGTCGCCAAATCGATCATCGGCGTGCTCGACTGGGGTCTGGACATGCAAGCGGCGATTTCACTTCCCAACGGCGGCAGTCGTAACGGGCCGACTGATATTGAACGCAACACCT
>JAYVUH010000459.1:0-2825 GCA_043788115.1 Burkholderiales bacterium | reverse complement strand
AAGGTGCGTTGCCGGGCTACCGCACGAGAAGCAAAACGACGCAGATGCCCCGATGTCGCCGCAAGATGAATTGAATGAACTTGATCAGACCCTCCCTAGGGCGATCGCGGCGACGATGATCGTCCATCGAGAAAGTGGCGTCGTTTTGATGAACCGCGTGCGCATCGCAGATAATTGGATAAAGAGCAGTCAAAAGACGCGTAATCAGGATTATTCCATGCAAGACAATCTCAACTCGGCGTACGACGTGGTCATCATCGGCGGCGGCCACAACGGACTGGTATGTGCCGCGTATCTGGCCGCCAAAGGCAGGTCAGTGCGGGTGCTCGAGCGCCGGTCAGTGGTCGGCGGCGCGGCCGTGACGGAGGAGTTTCATCCCGGCTTTCGCAATTCCACCGCGAGTTACACCGTCAGCCTGCTGAACCCCAAGATTATTCGCGATCTCAAACTGCACGAGCACGGGCTACGCATCGTCGAGCGGCCATATGCGAACTTCATGCCGCTGTCGGCTCGTGAGGGCGATTTTCTGAAAGTCGGCGGCGGACTCGCTGCCACCCAAGCCGAGGTGGCCAAGTTCTCGGCCAAGGACGCCGAGGCGCTACCCGCTTACTACGCCATGCTTGATCGCGTGGCGCCGGTGTTGAAGGACATGCTGCTCGAAACACCACCAAATGTCGGCGGCGGTATCACTGATTTGTTACAAGCTTGGAAGGTCGGCAAGCGCTTCAAAGCGCTCGATATGGCTGCGCGCCGCGATGTACTCGATTTGTTCACCAAAAGTGCGGGCGACGTGCTCGATCAGATTTTCGAGTCGGCGCCCATCAAGGCCTGCTTCGGATTTGATAGTGTGGTGGGCAATTTCGCCTCGCCGTACACGCCGGGTTCCGCCTACGTGTTATTGCACCACGTGTTCGGTGAAGTCAATGGCAAGCAGGGCATCTGGGGACACGCGATCGGCGGCATGGGTGCGATTACGCAGGCGATGGCCGCCGAGGCGAGGGCGCGCGGCGTGGTGATTTCGGTGGATGCCGGGGTCAAGCGCGTCGTCGTTTACGCTGGGCGCGCGGTTGGTGTTGAACTCGATTCCGGCGAGATCATCCGCGCGCGGCAGGTGGTCTCCAATTTGAATCCGAAGTTGCTATTTGGCCAGTTGGTTCCACTATCGGATGTGCCCGCAGAATTCACACAGCGCATCGGTGCATTCAAATGCGGGTCAGGCACGTTTCGCATGAACGTCGCCTTGTCGGCATTACCCGTGTTCAGTTGTCTTCCGCAGCCAGGGCCGCATTTGTCGTCGGGCATCATCATGGCGCCGTCGATGCAGTACATGGAGCAGGCCTACTTCGATGCCAAGACGCTCGGTTGGTCGAAGCAGCCAATTGTTGAGATCCTCATTCCCTCGACGGTCGACGATTCGCTGGCACCGGCCGGGCAGCACGTCGCCAGCTTGTTTTGCCAGCATGTGTCGCCGCAATTGCCGGATGGTAAGCATTGGGACGACCACCGCGAAACCGTGGCGGACCTGATGATCGACACGGTCAACAAATTCGCCCCGAATTTTCGCGAAAGTGTGATCGCCCGCCAGATCCACTCGCCGCTCGACCTTGAACGAAAGTTTGGTCTGATTGGCGGGGATATTTTTCACGGCGCGTTGTCGCTCGATCAGCTGTTCTCCGCGCGCCCGATCTTGGGTTTTGGTGACTACCGCACGCCGATTGCCGGGCTCTACCAGTGCGGTGCGGGGACGCATCCGGGCGGTGGCGTAACAGGCATACCGGGGCATAATGCGGCGCGAGAAATATTGAAAGATGGATAGCGTCGATCCCGGATGCTCCGCCGCTTCAGGTCGCATCCCGCGCAAACGCGGCGCGGGTCCCTGCTTTGGCCTGTCCGCTGGCGGTATCCGAGCGGTGGCGTAACAGGCATACCGGGGCATAATGCGGCGCGAGAAATATTGAAAGATGGATAGCGTCGATCCCGGATGCCCCGCCGCTTCAGGTCGCATCCCGCGCCATACCGGGACCGAAGTCGGTGACCGCAGTCTACAGACCCATGGTTCGCACGAGTGCGACCGTGCTGTGTGAGGTTCCGCACACTTTTTCGCAGCCTTCCCGCAGGACCATCCCTCAATCGCGGGTTGCGCGTTCTCAATTGGCGGATTTGCCCGTCATTCGCCACCGTTGTCGTTTACAAGCGGAGCGGGCAGGACTAGCATTAGTGATGGTGTTTTGCGCTCAAGTTTTCACTATGAATGCAGGCTGAAAACGGATGTTCCAACGTGGTGGTTTTCGGGAGCAATGTTGGAAGCGGCGAAGCGCAACAGGGGTACTAGGGAACCTCTGATTAAGTCCATTTCGTCGCTTCGGTCTTGTCAAATGAGGTTGTTGCTCACGCAAGAAATTCTCCTTACATATCAAACATATGCGGCGTCAATATTTTTATGTTCGCGCCTAGTCTGACTTAGAACTGAACTTAATCAGAGGTTCCCTAGGCTCAAATTTCGGAAATGTGATGAGAAAAAAATGACGCCACCGATGCGCACATCCTCCAAGAATCGGCAGAACTCCCGATTCGCCGCCGCCGCTCTCGCCGTGATTGCCCTCGCCGCGTCGCCGGCGATGGCTAACCCCAAGTTGTTTGGAGACGCCAAGGCGTTACTCGCCGCGATGAACCCGAAGCAAGCGTACATGATTCTTATTGCCGAGCAGGACAAGCTCACTGGCAATGTTGAATTTGACTACTTACTCGGCGTCGCGGCTCTCGACAGCGGCAAGATTGACGAAGCGATTATCGCCTTCGAACGGGTACTCGCGGTGCAGCCGAAC
>JAYVUH010000458.1:0-4052 GCA_043788115.1 Burkholderiales bacterium | reverse complement strand
TCTGGTTTTTGAGTGGAACCTTTCCCGGGACGACCGGCTCGCCTGTGGTGTCACTTCCGCGCAAGCGCGGCGGCGCACCACTTGATTGGCAGCTAGTGGGGGCCGTGGATTTGAACAACGACGGTGCGGCCGACATGTTGTATCTGAGCCCGGCCGGGCAGTTCCGCGCGCTGATGGCAACACCCGCGCGTACCTGTGCGAACCTCGCCAGCGGCAACATCCCGAGCGGATTCACGGCAGTTAAATTCGCCAAATTCCGCGGCGGCACCAGTGGCGAAGTGCTGGTCCGCAACACCACGACGGGTGACAATCAATTGCTGTCATTGAATGCCACGGGGTTGGTGCTGCCCTCGTTCACTGGCAACCCAGACGATCCGCTGGCGGCTTGCACCTCGACGCCCCTGACCGTGCCGATGACCACCATCACGCTGCCCAACGCCGACCCGACTTGGACTTTTTTTGCCGCTGCCGACCTCAACAACGACGGTACCGTGGATATCGTCTGGATGCGGCCCAATCGCCAACTGACGGTGTGGTTGCTCAATGCGGCGGGCGGCTTGATCACTTCGCTGGCCAACGCCGGTACTGCGCCGGCGGGATTTAGTGCACTACAGAATATCCGCTTGAAGTAGCGTCGCGGACGCTTCAACGGATACAATCAGAAAGTCGTTCGTCAGTGGCAAATTGCTAGGGGTGCGAACCGTGAGAGCTGTCGGTCGAGTCGTTTTGGGTGGGTTATTGTTGTGTGCGCTGATCGGCTGCGCGAACGTTTCGCCCAGCCAGAGGGGCACGCTCGCCAAGCCCGAAATGCAGTTTGAGTTTGACCGAGCGGCCGGCGCGATCACCGGCCATACGTATGCGAGCAAAGAAGCGGCGTCGGGCGGCAAAGCAGTCGGTGGCGGTGGCTGCGGGTGCACGTGATTCAAAATTGGAAACCCATACAGGACGGGCGTTTCCAGCCATTTTTTCCTGAAAATGCCCGTGTATAAAGGACTTTGCATTTGAGCTCATCACGCGAACACCCGCTCGCAGCGTTGTTTGCCGCCGCCATGGCGTTGCCGATTGTGGCCATTCCGGTCTCGGTCGCGGCACAGACGGCGGAATCGGGCCTGCTTCCTGCTGGTGCCGCCGTTGGCCTTCGCACACTCTGGTATCGTGAAGACGGCAATCGCATGAAGGTCACCGAACCGGTGGCTTGGCTAAAAACGCCGATTGGCGAGAAGTGGGAACTCGCCGGTAGTGCCACGGTGGATATGGTCAGCGGTGCCTCGCCGATCATCGTCTCGAATGCCAACGGCAAGCCGGCACAGATCTACACAGGTGCCTCGATCACCGACCGGCGCAAAGCCTACGACGCGAGCCTGACACGCAAATATGGCGAGGTCAGCGAAAATACGTTTGGTGTTTCCTTCGCGCGTTCCGACGAAAAAGATTACGAGTCAAAAGCATACGGCCTCAACGCGACCTTCGACTTCAACGAGCGCAACACCACGCTCGCCCTCGGGCTCGGCAGTCGGAATGATCGCGTCATGTCAGTTACCGACAAGACTCTCGATCGAGCGCGTGACGCCAAGGAGTACTTGGTCGGCGTTACCCAACTCATCGATCGTCGTACCCTGGTGCAGTCGAATGTCACCGTGACGCGCCTGACCGGCTACCTGAACGACCCCTACAAGCTGACCTTCTCGCTCTACCGCGACGGCCTACGACCGCCAGCGGTGCTGGTTAAGGACTTGCGCCCCGATTCGCGCACGCAGGTCGCCTGGCTCACACGCGCCAAGCGCGCCCTGACCGAGACGGGCGCGGTGGTATCCGCCGAGTACCGCTTCTATCGCGATGACTGGGGCATTCGTTCGCACACGCTGGCGGGTACTTGGCTGCAGACGCTCAACGATACATGGCAAGTCGAAGGTGGTCTTCGTTACTACTCGCAGTCGAAGGCGGATTTCTATCGCAACGAGATTACGCAGCGCCCAGTGCCAACGCTGACCTCCAGCGACCAACGGCTTGCGGCCTTCGGCGCGTTTGAGCCATCGCTCAAAGTCATCGCCAAGCTGTCGGATACACTGGCGTTGGATGTGAGTCTTTCGCGCTATATGCAGCGGGGCAATTGGAAACTCGGCGGTTCATCAGCCGACTATGAGTCCCTCAACGCGCGGCTCATCAACGCGGGCATCGTGTATCGCTTCTAGCGGGTGCGTTATTTCTTTTTCGCGGGCGGCTTCTTAGCGGCTGGCTTTTTGGTCGCAGCAGGGGTTGGGGCGGCCTTCGGCACGGAGACCTTGACAGCGGGCTTGGCTTCCTTCAGCACTCGATCGAGTTGCTCATGAACGGACTTTTCAATCGGGCCCTTCATCATCTTGAGCATGAAGCCCAACGTCACTTCGAGCGATATGTTGGTTTCGCTGACGGTTAGGCTGCCAGTGACGCCGGGACGGCTGAAGCTCAAGGTATTGCCACGCCAGTCGCCGCGCAAATCGAATTTCTCGTTGAGCTTTTGTGCCATGTCATCGGCTGCGGCTCTGGCACCTTTGAGTCCGAGGTGGTGTTCACGTACGAGGGTGATATCAGGCATGTGGTCTCCGGGCGGTCAGCGGATGGGTTTCGTTGTGGTCGAGTTTAACGGAAAGCCATTCGTCCAATGTATTCGTGATCCGTCACGCTGACTCGCTATTCGCCCCGCCGGACTGGTGGTTTCGGCGCGCGGACCGTATTCTGTCGATTATGAAGACGATTTTCTCCAACATAAGTCGGTGGTACACGGACCTAGAAACGCGCAAGCTCGCCAAACTCCCACCTGACCAACGCGCCGAGATCATGGCGTTTGATCGCTCGATTCGACGCCATGGATGGCGCTACACATGGCTGGCAATTGGTGTGTGGCTGGCGGCTGCGGCAGTATTTCGCTACACCGCAACCAACGCCAGCTGGCTCGAATCGCTGACGATTATGTTCCTACTGTTTGGCTCAACGGGCTTTGCCATGCTGTCGGTCTGGTTCGGCCATCAAAAATTCAACGCCACGTGGCGCACCGCCACGCTCATCGTGCTGCTGGCAATAAGCGGTGCCGTGGTGGGAGGCGTCATCGGCCGCTGGGTGAAGCGCGGCACGCTGGACGGAATATTCGATGACATCGGCGGCCTGGGTAGCCGCGTGTTGCTCGGCGGGCTGATCGCCGGGATCGCGTATAGCGTGCTGTTGCTGGCGGTGTTGCTGGTGCGCCGCCGCATGCTTCAGGCGCGCAATGAAGAGCTGCGCCGCCAGGCCGAGGCTGAACGTGTCGCTCGGCAGCTCGCCGACGCGAGATTGAAACTCATGCAAGCGCAAGTCGAGCCGCATTTTTTGTTCAATACACTGGCCAGTGTTCAGCAACTCGCAGAAGGTCGCGCACCGGAGGCCGCGAACCTGACCAAAGAACTCATCACCTTTCTGCGCGAAGGGCTCGCTGGTCTACGCAATGACACAACAACGCTCAAGCGCGAATTCGATATGGCCGCCGCCTACCTGGCCATCATGAAGACACGTATGGCCGACCGCTTGATCGTGGATCTGCACCTGCCGACTGATCTGGAGGGCGTTGAGATGCCGCCAGCCATGCTGATCTCGTTGGTGGAGAATGCGATCAAGCACGGACTAGAACCAGCCATCGAGGGCGGTAGGCTGACGATCACGGCGAGTATGGAGAACGAGGTGCTGCGCGTTGCGGTGTCGGATACCGGATTGGGCCTTGGGCATGCGGCTGCGTCGGTTGGAGGCTCGGGCGGCGTTGGCCTTACCAACGTACGCGAACGACTTGCTGCGATCTATGGCGAAATAGGGTCTCTTGAAGTTATTGAAAATTCACCGGTCGGCGTGGTCGCGACCATCGTCATTCAGCTGGTCGAGCCTGCTGAGCCGGACGCAGCGAAATCATGTGAAACGAGGAGTGAGGTATGACAACGGCTCTAGTCGCCGACGACAGCGAGGCGCGGGGTTTCGGCAAACCAAATAGTTTTGGTTTGGTGCCGCGCGAGCCGGCAGGCCATGCAGGGCCTGCCGCTGATCGTAGGAGT
>JAYVUH010000457.1:0-2599 GCA_043788115.1 Burkholderiales bacterium | reverse complement strand
ATGCTCGCGTCGTCCGACAACATCAGTGGTGCAAAACGCGATGGCATCATGCTCAGCGTCGAGCGCACGCTGGCTGTCGGGCTGCGGGTTGAGGCCGGTGTGCGCCACGCCCGTGACACACAAGCCGCACCGCTGCCGGGCAATGCGGGGATCGCTGGTCTGGCACCGCAGCAGGAAGTGACAACCGTAAGAACGAAGCTCTCGGGCGAGATTCCGGGCATCAAAGGGCTCAGCGCATACGGCGAAGCCGAAGTCGACGTACACGATTCAAAGCGAAAAATTCTTGCGATCGGTGGCGACTACCACCTGGCCAATAAGGGGCGCCTCTATGCGCGCCACGAGTTTTCCTCGTCGATCACGGGCCCATACGGTCTGTCCAATCAGCAGCGACAGAATGCGACTGTCGTCGGCCTCAATACTGACTATATGAAGGATGGCAATGTCTTCAGTGAGTATCGTGTACGCGATGCGATTTCAGGAGGCGATGCTGAAGCCGCGCTTGGCCTACGGAATATGTGGACGCTCGCCGACGGACTGAAGTTGCAGACTGGCTTCGAGCGGGTGCATACGCTAGCCGGTACAGGGCAGGGCGAATCGAGCGCGGCCACATTCGGTCTCGAGTACACTGCCAATCCGCTTTGGAAAGGCTCAACGCGGCTTGAGCTTCGCGACGGCAAGAATCAGGATTCGATCCTCTCCACCGTCGCGCTCGCTTCAAAACTTGGTCGCGACTGGACCTTCCTCGGGCGCAATACCTTCTCATTGATGAAAAACAAGGGGCAGACCAGCGGCGAGAACAAGCAGGATCGTCTGCAACTGGGCATCGCCTACCGGGATACAAATACCGACAAATGGAATGGGCTTGCGCGTGTCGAGCATCGCACGGAGAACGACACAACCCAAGCCGATATTGTCCTCAAGCGCACGGTTGACATGGTTTCTTTGCACGCTAATTGGCAACCGATCAAACCGTTTACCTTCTCCGGACGTTATGCCGCCAAGCGGGTTAACGAGAACTCGAACGGGTTGGCGTCAAAGACCAACGCGCAGCTTGTCGGCGCGCGCGCCATCTGGGAAGTCGCACCACGCTGGGATGTTTCCGTCAGCACGTCGACCATGTTCAGCAATGGCAGCAGAGCCAAGCAATACGGCTTGGGAGTGGAGCTTGGCTTTATGGTCATGGATAACCTGTGGCTGTCCGCTGGCTACAACTGGTTCGGCTATAAGGATGCCGACTTGACCGCGAGTGAGTACACCAACAAAGGTGTGTTTGTTCGCATGCGTTACAAATTTGATGAAGACTTATTTGCATCTAAAACGAACAAGGATGAGATGGCTAAGTCTGCCACGCCATGAATAAAAATATCATCTCTCGCCATTGTCCCCTGCTGGAAATGTTCCGCCCTGGTGCAATGAGCGCGGTGTTGTTTGGTTGTTTGCTTGCGCTTCTGGTGAATGCAGGGGCAGTTTTAGCTCAGACATGTCGCGTGACGCCTGGCTCCTCTGGTCCGGCCAGTCCGACGGGTATTGTCAACTCGTATTACCCCGGGCTAAGCACGGCGTCAGCGGGCTCGACTAGCGTGGTAGTTGGAACGATTGACGGCAGAGGCAGTGGCGCTGCCATCGCAGCAGGTGACTTGATTCTGATTATTCAGATGCAAGATGCGTCGATCAATACCAGTAATTCGTCCTCATATGGTGGCACGAACCCAGGGCAAGGCTATACGTCGCTGAACTCTGCTGGCGCTTATGAATATGCCGCTGTAACCTCGTTTTCGGGTAGTGTTATTACCCTCGCAACCGGTTTGATAAATACGTATCGCAGTGCGTCAACAAATTCGAGCGCCGGGCAAAAGACGTTTCAGGTTGTGCGAATTCCGCAATATTCGAGCGCCACACTCGCCGGACAGCTGACGGCGCCCGCATGGAATGGTGCTACTGGTGGCATTGTGGCGTTTGACGTTACAGGAAATTTGAATTGGGCGGCGCAGACAATTGAGGTTTCTGGGCGTGGTTTTCGCGGTGGTGGGGGGCAGGCGTCAGGCTCCAATGCTACCGGGGTAACGCTCGCCAATACGGACTACGTTTCTCTTGCAGGAGCTGGTGTAGTCGGCACCAGTATTCCTAACGGAACGAAGGGCGAGGGAATTGCCGGCACCCCACGGCTGGTATTTACGCCTACCACAGTGAACAACAATTCTGCGGGTGCCAATACCGACACTTGCGGCGGCACCGACGGGTCGACATGCGGCTATCCCGCAGGCAGTTTCGCCCGTGGCGCACCTGGCAACGCCGGTGGCGGTGGCAGCGACGGCACTCCGGTCGACAACTCTCAGAACACGGGCGGCGGCGGCGGCGGCAGCTATGGCCCGGGCGGTACCGGCGGCTATGGATGGACACCGGGCACGCCCCCAGGCTCGCAAACCGGCGGCTTTGGCGGCGGGCCAGTGCCTTCTTCTCCCAGTCGACTTTTTATGGGTGGCGGCGGCGGTTCAGGCTCCACAAACAATTCGACTGGCACACCCGCAGCGGGTGTTGCTTCCTCCGGTGCAGCCGGCGGCGGAATCGTTTTCGTTCGCGCGGGTACCGTCACCGGCAC
>JAYVUH010000456.1:0-2485 GCA_043788115.1 Burkholderiales bacterium | reverse complement strand
CCGTCAGCTGGGCGCGCCGCCAGCTCAGAGGACCCTCCGTGCACATCCATGCTGCCCGGTTCATTGCACCCTGCTGTGGCTGCCGCTGTCACTCCCTGTCCCTGGCGTCGACGTTGGCGAAGGCGCAGCAGGCCGTACTGGCTGCCATGCCTCCGGCAGTGAGCGAAGCCAGCGATGCCCGACTGGCTGCCTCAGCTCCCCAGTCCGACGCGTGCGAAAACCGATACGGCATCCGCGCCGTCCGGCGGCAGGGCGACTTCGTCGCGGGCGCCACGCCGATGATCCGTTGCGTGATGAGCATGTCCAGCTGGTACCTCATCTTCACCAAGCGGTTATCTTGGTCCGGCTGACGGCAGAAGTGGCGGCGTTCGAGCGGTGCCGAGCAGCCCTGAATCGCGAGCCTGCTTGGCGTGCTCGGTCGGGCCCGGGGTTCCTGGGTGTCGCAGTCGCATCAGGAGGCGCTGGCGTTGGTCGCTCCGCCAAACGGGCCGATAGAACGGCGCGGCTCATCAGTCTGCCAATTTTGTCGGGAACACTTACATACGGCCCCACAAACCGAAAAATACTTGATTGAAATCAATGACTTTCAATCACGGCATGCTTTCTGCTTCGACGGCGAGGCGCGGATGCCTTGTGCAGCCGCTGGATGGATCCGGAGTGCGCGACATCGCTTATCTGCTTGATTGAGAATATCATTGCACTTCATTGCCTTGGCGCCTTCCGTCAAAACCACGCCTGGAAACAGGCACCCACATTCGCCCACGGGCGAGAAGGAAATTGCACCATGAAAGATCGAACTCTTGCACGTTTCGCGACGGCGGCCCATGCGGTGTTGCTCGTCGCCATGTTGGTGGGCACTGGCACAGCGCTTGCCGGCGCAGGGACAGTCGCCACCGCGGTCACGCCGCTGTCAGACACTGTGACCTACAGCAAGGGCAGCCCACTTCCCCTTGACACACTTGTCGGCTACCAGGTGGCCATCGGCAACGCTGGCGGCAACACGATCAACAACATTCGTTTCACGGCCACCGCATCGGTCACCAACTCACTGGAATCGGTGCAGTTTCTTTCCTCTGAAGGGGCCACATGCGACCCCGTAGGAGGGACGACGATCGAATGCTCCATCGGCCAGTTAAGCGCGGGCCAGAACTTTCCGGCATTTGCATTATTTTTCAAAGCGCCGACCAGTGGCAGTGAGGTTCTGTTGAGTGGCGTGACTTTCTATGCAGAAGGAACCGGGGGCTTGGGCACCTCGGTCCCACAAAACTCGACCACAAATTGGGTGGCCCTTGCCGTGACGCTCGGCACAGACAATCCGAAGTATGTCAAGACAGCATTGCGCAAACAGGGCGGCAAGTTGTTCACCGGTTCAGGTGGAGCTGCAACCAGCATTGATCCTTGGACGACCTCCGTTGAGGTATCTGTCGGAACCAACACAACCCTGATCGCGACAACGGCAGAAATCAACGAAACAGAGTCACCAGGCGGAGTCGCATGCACGGGTGGATTGGGCTCGCCCTGCTTCGTGTCCAAGATCACCATTCCAGATTACACAGGGCAACTGACTATCACGCTGCGACGCGACGCGACGACCATTCCCAAAAGCGCGAAGATTGCAAATGCAGTCATCTATTACGATTACCAAGGCGATATCGCTCCGGAGTTTCCTTTACAGGCGTGCACTCTGGCTGGACCATCACTTCACGTGCCCTGCATCAGCAGCCGGACGGAATACACCAAGCGGACAGCACCGACGCCAGACGATGAAGGTGACTGGGTCATTGAGATCAAGGCGCTGGACAACGGGCGGTACCTTTTTTAGTTTAAGCACCCATCGCCCAGTGACGGGCACACCCTTGTGTGCCTTCCGCATGTTCGGATGCAAGACGACCTGAGCGTCCACGGGCTTGGCATTTCACACAGCAGAACAGCGCCTCTCGGCGCTGTTCTGCTGTGTAACCGCCGCGCCGAGTTAGCCCCCGGCGCGACATCGGCGCGAGGCTAAACTTGGCGCCATGATCAATTGTCCGAAATGCGGCGAGGAGAACCCACCCAAGTTCAAGTTATGCGGATATTGCGGCACACCACTGGTGCCAGCCGGACCGGCCCCCTTGCCGGTGCGCGAAATGCGCAAAACCGTCACGTTGGTGTTTGCCGACCTCAAGGATTCGACCGCGCTGGGCGAGCGCCTTGACGCAGAGGCGATGCATGAGGTCAAAGAGCGCTATTTCAAAGCGATGGCCGCCGAGATCACACGCCACGGCGGCAAGATAGAAAAATATATTGGCGACGCCATCATGGCCGTATTCGGCCTGCCGCGTGCACACGAAGACGACGCCTTGCGCGCGGTGCGCGCGGCCGATGGCATGCGCAACGCGCTGGCGCGTGTCAACCAGGACCTGATGGCCCGTTACGGCGTGAAGCTGGGCAACCGCACCGGCGTCAACACCGGCGAGGTCGTGGCCAACGACGACCCGAGCGCCGA
>JAYVUH010000455.1:0-5942 GCA_043788115.1 Burkholderiales bacterium | reverse complement strand
CGGGCGCGCTGTTCCAAGCGATTCGGCCGGTCCGCATTGTTGCCTCGCGGCGGCACAAAAAGCGCTTATTTTTCAGTCATTTGCAATAAGACAATGATTCATTGTTTTTGGCCTATAGTTTAAGTAGACTTACGCGTTTTCGAAAGAAAGTCGCCTGCCATGGGGCCATCGCGCAAAGCAAGAACCAGCGCAAGAACGAACTGCCGAGGAGATCAAGTTGGCCACTGCAAAAAAAACCAAAACGGCGACTAAAGGTAAAGCAAGCGGGAAGTCAACAAAGGTCACAAGGACGGCGAAGATTGTGAAGAAAAAGGTCGCGCCTAGGGTCGCTGCCAAAGGCAAAGCTGCGGTGAAGGCCAAACCGGTGCCGAAGAAGGCCAAAGCTACTGCGGCCAAATCCAAAACAGCGAAATCAAAGCCCGCTAATAAGTCAAAGCCGGCGCCAAAGGTCATCGCCAAGGCGCGAGCAAAAGCGAAGCCCGCCCCAACACGCGCCAAACCGGCTGCAAAAGTAACGAAGTCGGCTGCCAAAGTGCGCAAGCCAGTCGCAAAAGTGAACAAGGCTGGCAAGAATGCCAAGCCAACGGCTAAGTCCCCCAAGAAAATGCCCGCAAAAGTCCCATCCACGCAATCCCGAAAAGCAACGCTAAAAGTGATCCCCAAGACAAAAATTGCACCGCCAAAGTTACCTGTCGGGAAGGCCCCGGCCGTCAAGGCCGCCGCTAAAACCGTACCTTCAAAGGTCCCACCCTCCCCAACGCCGGTGATGAAGTCGTCCAAAGCACCTGTATCGGTTCCGGCAGCGCTGGAACGCCCGAAGACGCCCGTTGGTAAACAGTCCGCGCGTGCGACTGTCGTCGCGGCGGCACCCGCTCCACCGAAGGCGCTGATTTTTGCCCCGACCCGCGCGTTGCCGAAATCATTGACGGTCAAGGCCGTGCACTCCAACATCCTGCCGTTCAACCCGAAAACGGCGCGGGTCGAAGGCTACTTGTCTGAGTCGGAAATCCTTAAGCAGTCGAAGGACAAGTACATGTCGAAGGAGCAACTGGCGTTCTTCAAGCAGCGGTTGTTGGAACTCCAATCGCAGTTGCGCGAGAACGCCGGGCAGACGACGGAGCACCTTCGCGAGCTTTCCATCGTGCCGGATCCGGCCGACCGGGCGACCTTGGAAGAAGAACACGCGCTGGAACTGCGCGCGCGCGACCGAGAACGCAAATTGCTCAAGAAAGTGGAAGGTGCCCTAGTGCGCATCGTTGACGGCTCGTATGGATACTGCGAAGAAACGGGAGAGCCGATTGGTGTGCCGCGATTGTTAGCGAGGCCAACGGCAACGCTTACCATTGAGGCGCAGGAGCGACGTGAACTCAAACAGCGCATGTTTGGCGAATAACGAATAACGAATAGCGATTGGCGACATGCCGTACCTAAAAACGCCGCGTCTAATTTGACGCGGCGTTTTTGTTTGGCGTTTCCGCCTCCGGCGGGCCCATGAAGACCGGAATGAGTCGCCGTGCGCCGTTGAAGCGACGTGTCCAGTAGCGCTCCGACATCTCGACGATCTCGACAGCGCGCCCTGTCGACGGCGCGTGGATAAAGCGTCCTTCGCCAATATAGATGCCAACGTGTGAGAACGATTTGCGACGGGTGTTGTAGAAAACAAGATCGCCGGGCTCGAGTGCGTTGCTCTTGATGGTGTCACCAAGCCGGCTCATTTCGAACGATGTCCGGGGCAGTACGCGCCTCAGGGTCGTGTCGAAGAGATGCCTGACAAAGCCCGAACAGTCGAACCCGGCTTCAGGCGAATTGCCGCCAAACTTGTAGCGTGTGCCGATCAAGCCGACCGCCTGCAACACGAGGTCAGCGCCACTGGCGTCAACTGCGTATGTCGGTGATGTGGTGCCGACTGTTTCTTGGGCGGCTGCTGTTGGCAGGGTAAAAGCCAACAGCAGCGCCAACAACGGCACCGCCAACACGCAACCTGTACTGGCTGGAGGTCTATTCTGAATCATGGGCCGCATTATAGGGTTCGCCCCCGGTTCACACTCGGCCTTACGGTTGGAATCGCTCGATTTGATAAGTCACTTTCCTTTCCGGTCATCCACCCATGGAGGACGTGGTGGCGGTGGTGCATTTATAATTTATGCATGTTAATCACACACACTGGAAAGTTTGCCATGCCCCCGAACACTGCTGCGTTTCAAGCGAGGACTTAAGCGAAATGTCCGCTGCTGCGCCCGAACGCATTGGATCTTCGTCGTTGAAATCCGACGCGACCATCATTTCACTGGTGGGGTTTGCGCACGGCACGTCGCATTTCTTCCACCTGATGCTTCCGCCGCTGTTCCCGTTTTTCATGGCGGAGTTCGGGCTCGGCTATGCGAGCGTCGGCACGTTGATGACGATTTTCTTTGTCGTATCGAGCGTTGGTCAAGCAATCGCCGGTGTCTGGGTGGATCGTTTTGGCGCGGATCGCGTGCTGTATGCGGGGATCAGCCTGCTTTGCCTGTCGGGTATTCTGGTTGCGGTGGCACCAAATTTCTATGGACTTATGTTCGCCGCTTTTGTGGCTGGCTGTGGTAACAGTATTTTTCACCCGGCAGATTTCACGCTGATCAACCGGCGCGTTTCGCCACCTCGTCTGGGCCACGCGTTTTCAGTGCACGGCATCTCGGGCAACATCGGTTGGGCGTGCGCACCGATTCTGATGCTGGCAACCGCGAGTACATTCGGTTGGCGCGCGGCCGGGCTGGCTGCTGCAGCGGTTGGTGCGGCCTCACTTGCGTTGCTGGTGTGGAAGCGTCACTTGTTGCAATACGAAGTGCGCAGCATTGTCGGCGGCACCACCAACGCCATGGCAAGCGTTACCTTTGCGGCGGTGCTGCGTCAGCCGATGGTGTGGGCCGCGTTCGCGTTCTTCTTCTTTGCCACCTTTGGCTTCGGTGCGTTGCAAAACTTTGCGCCGTCGTTACTGCGCGAGCTGTTCGATCTTTCTTTGGGCGCCGCCACGTCCGCCTTGTCGATCTATCTTGTTGGCAGCGCGTGCGGCCTGCTGTGCGGCGGCTTTCTGGCCAAGCCGGGCAATGCTCACGAAGGTTACGTTGCGCTCGCATTCGGCACCAGCGCGGCAATTGCGCTTGCACTCGCGCTGCTGCCATTTCCCCAATGGCTGGTACTGCCGACCATGGCAGCGATGGGCTTCGCGGTTGGCCTGGCCGGCCCCTCGCGTGATCTGCTGGTGCGGACCGCCACCAAAGCCAAGCTCGGTGAAGGCGCCTTTGGTCGTGTCTACGGCATGGTGTATTCGGGGCTCGATGCTGGCCTCGCCGTGGCGCCGATTGCATTCGGGCTGCTGCTCGACGCACATCAGCCGCGCTGGGTGTTCGTTGGCATCACCATTTCGCTACTCGGCGCGATTGTCGCGGCGTGGGGCGTGGCAAGAATCGCCGACGATAAAACTACAAAAGTCTAGCAAGGGCAAGCACCTTCAAGCATTTATGGCTGAAACTAGCCGTCGTTGCTGGGGTTTTAATTTTTTGTGGCGTCGCAATTTCGAGTCTGGCGCAAGTCGTTGCCCCCGCATCTGCCTACAAGAAAACCGTTCCCACACGTGACGGCATCGGTAAGTCCTACATGGGCTGAGAGATCGCCGGTGTGACGGGCTGGCAGGCGGCGGAATGGCAGGACTCATGTTCGTTGAATATCGCGCGGAAGATCCGGAGGTTCCGATCAAGGAGCTGCACAAAATGCGTGAGGCGCAGATCAAGCGTGACGCCGTAATTCACGGCATTGTCGTCTTCACGAAGCAGCCTTGAGCACACCAATCGCCTGCTGCACATTTAGAATCGTCAGGCCAAACTTCGCTACCCGCGATTTCATGCCGAACACCGCGTTGTCGCGCGACACCAGTGCATCAGCCTTCTGATGGTATGCAAGTGCGATAAAGTGTTCGTCATCGCGATCCCGGCAACGCGGGAAGCCGCCCGGGGTCATCAAATTCTTCAGGCTGGCCCCGTCCGGAAGTGCGACTTCCGTGGTCAACGACAGATAGCGATTAAAGATCTCAGCTTGATGTGCAGTGTCGAGTTTGAGTTGTCGATACGCCAACACGCGTTTCAATTCATTGATGGAGGGTTGATGCGTCAGCACGACCACGCGGCCATCGACAACGCGTTGACGCAGCGGGTTCATGTACGGATCGTTGAACATCAACCAATCGATGACGACATTGGTGTCGAGCACCCAGCGCAGTGGCGTCATTTGATTGACTCAGCAATCGCAACGCCGGCGGCGTGGCCAGACGCCCACGCCCACTGGAAGTTGAAACCGCCTAGGTGGCCCGTCACGTCGACTACCTCGCCAATGAAATAGAGGTATGGGATGGCCGTGGCAGCCATCGTCTTTGAGGACAAGCCACGCGTATCGACGCCGCCCAGTGTCACCTCGGCCTTGTTATAGCCGAGTGTGCCGGAAGGTTTAATCTGCCAGTCCTGCAGCGCGTTGAGCGCGGCGGCAAAGTCAGCGTCGGTGAATTGATTTGTCGCTTTGTTGAGATCGAATGCATTGCACCAACTCTCGGCAAACCGTCGCGGCAATGACTCTGCAAGCAAGTTATGAAACTGCACTTTTGACTGACGCTTGCTCTGTAGATCGGCAAGCCGCGCGGCGTCGGGCAGCACATTGACGTGAATCGGCGCTTTGGCGGAGCCGGACTGCCAGTAGGATGAAATCTGCAGAATCGCTGGGCCAGACAAACCGCGATGCGTCAGTAGTACGGCTTCGCGAAACTCGCCGTTTCCGCAGCTTACCTGCGCATCCAGCGACACCCCGGAGAGATCGCCGAACTTGGCCATTGAATCGGGTTCGAAGGCGAGCGGTACCAGCGCCGGTTTCGGTGGCACGATGGCCAGACCAAATTGCGCCGCGAGTTGATAGCCCCACGGCGTCGCGCCGATTTTGGACACTGCAAGCCCGCCGGTGGCGACCACCAGCGACTTCGTTTGCATGCGCTCGTCGCCGACGCTCACGTCAAATCCTGTCGCCGATTTGGCGATGGACGTCACCGCCGCTGGCATGCGCCACTCGACGTGACCGCGGTCGCATTCCGTTTTTAGCATCTGAATGATCTGTGTCGCGCTGTCGTCGCAGAACAGCTGCCCGAGTGTTTTCTCGTGATACGCGATGCGATGTGACTCGACCAGCTTGATGAAATCGGTTGGCGTATAGCGGGCGAGGGCGGAGCGGCAGTAGTGCGGATTCTCAGACAGAAAGTGTTCCGGCTTGGTGTTGATGTTGGTGAAATTGCAACGGCCGCCGCCAGAGATGCGAATCTTTTCACCGAGCTTGTGATAGTGGTCGATCAGCAGTACGCGAGCGCCGCGTTGCCCGGCAATGCTGGCGCACATCATGCCGGCGGCTCCGGCACCGACGATGATGGCGTCGAAGGAATGAGTTTTCATAACACTGATTTTAAGCGGCTGGTGGCGGCGAAATGGATTTGTGCATCGGCACAAACGGCATCTTCACGTCTCCGTCCAGCGCTTGATCGATACCAACGTCCGCGACAAAGCCACACGTCTGATACAGCCGCCTGCCTGGCAGTGTTGCAAGCAGTGTCAGTTTGCGGAACCCGTGCAGGGCGGCCTCGCGTTCGCAGATTTCCAGCAGGCGCCGACCGTAACCACGCCGCGCTGCCGCTGGATGGACGAAGAATGCGCGGATACGCGCGGCGTCGAGCGACGGGTCGAGCAGGTCGGCAGCGCGGGCAGCGTGCTGGTCGCCGCCAAACAAGGTGGCGCGGTAGCTCCAGCCGCCTGCGGCAACAATTTGCTGCTTCTCTTCGATCACCCAATAGGTGCTGTCGCGAATGAGTTGGGTATCGACCCCGAATGTGCCTTGCAGCGCGGCGTCGATCCGCGCGACCGAGTAGTCGCCATCGCTCA
>JAYVUH010000454.1:0-2538 GCA_043788115.1 Burkholderiales bacterium | reverse complement strand
GCGTCTCCGGATTGCCAACCCGGTCAGGTTCGCGCCACTGCAAGAATACGTCCACCCCAACCATGTCTTTTTTCTGCGGGGGCTTGAGCCCGACTGGTGGCAAATTCAAGGTTGGCAGCGCGCCGGTGTTGACTGCCTTGAGCGTGGCCGGTAACTTGCCCAGTCGCGCGATCACCGCATCTGCGAACGCGGTTGTTCCGACTAGTCGCATCGTTTTTTCGCCCGCAACATCGCCCGTGTGAATACCGTCTTCAATTGTTTTCAGCCAGGCGTTAGCGACGCGATTGCCGACATTGCCTTGGCCAACATGGTGCAGCATCATCACCGCGGCGTTCAGCAGCCCCGACGGGTTGGCCTTGTCCTGACCGGCGATGTCCGGTGCCGTGCCGTGAATGGCTTCGAACATGGCACCGCCAGCGCCCACGTTGGATGATCCCGCCAAGCCGACCGAACCAGCCATTTCAGCGGTGATATCGGAAAGAATATCCCCGTAAAGATTTAGCGTGACGATCACGTCAAACTTCTCTGGCGCATCGACCACGCGCGCCATACCGATGTCGATAATCATGTGGTCCTTGCGCAACTCGGGATACTCGGCACCCATCTCGTCGAACACCTTGTGGAAGAGACCATCGGTCATCTTCATGATGTTGTCCTTGCTCATGCAAGTAACCTTCTTACGGCCGTGGGCGCGGGCGTACTCGAAGGCGTAGCGGACAATGCGTTCGCAGCCCTGGCGCGTAACCAGCTTCAGGCACTGGTAGACGTCGTCTGTCTGGCGATGCTCAATCCCCGCATATAGGTCTTCTTCGTTTTCGCGCACCATCACAATATCCATGGTCGGATGGCGCGTCGTGACAAACGGTGCGTAGGCGATGCACGGACGGATGTTGGCATAGAGGCCGAGAGACTTGCGCATGGTCACGTTGAGGCTCTTGTAGCCGCCACCTTGCGGCGTTGTGATGGGTGCCTTCAGGAGAACTTTGCGGTCGCGAATGACATCCCATGCGGTGTCCTCGATGCCCGATGAGTTTCCCGCCAGATAGACCTGCTCGCCGACGTTGATTTCCGCGATATCAAGTTTGGCTCCAGCGGCTTTCAGGACGCGCAACGTGGCGTGCATGATCTCCGGGCCGATGCCGTCACCGTGCGCGACAACAATTCTTGTGTGAGGCGCTGATGGTTCGGCGGCCGCCAATTGGGAATTTGGGTCGGTGTGGTCAAGCGCTATTGATTCCAGCATGTTTCGCTCCGTCGTAAATTTAGTGAGTCAATGAGATGCGTCACTTTAGGTAATTTAGATCACAAGATAAAATCAATTATCATAATAAAAACCATAGATATAAAGTTATATGTCGATTCACGCTACGTTCCGGCAGTTGCGAGTGTTTGAGGCGGTTGCCCGACATCTCAATTTCACGCGGGCGGCCGAGGAGCTGCACCTGACCCAGCCGACGGTCTCCATGCAGATCAAGGAGCTCACCTCCGCTGTCGGCATGCCGCTATTCGAACAGGTTGGCAAGAAGACTTTTCTGACTCAGGCTGGGTTGGAGTTACAGACCTCCGTGCGGGAAGTGTTCGATGCATGGGATAGATTCGAAATGACGGTCGACAACCTCAAGGGGTTGTCGCGCGGCAAACTGCGAGTTGCGATTGTCTCGACCGCCAAGTACTTCGTACCGCGCCTGCTGGGTGAATTTAGCCGCAAGTATCCAGAAGTCGAGGTTGCGCTTGAAGTGGCCAACCGGGATCGTGTCATTGAGCGGCTGAAGGCAAATCTGGACGATATCTACGTCATGGGCGTGCCGCCGGCGAGCATGGCGCTCACCATCGAGCCGTTCATGGAAAATCCCCTTGTGGTCATCGCGCCCGCCGGGCACCCGCTGGTCGGCAAGCGGCGCGTGCCGCTCAAACGGGTTGCAGCGGAACGATTCATTCAGCGCGAGAAGGGGTCAGGCACTCGATTGGCCGCCGAACGGTTTTTCGAAGAACGTGACGTTGTGCTCAACATCAAGATGGATCTGGGTACCAACGAGGCTATTGTCCAAGGCGTCTCAGGCGGATTAGGGTTGGCTGTCCTGTCCGCCCATGCGCTTGGCAGTCGTGCTGATGAGGCTGGCGTTGTGGTGCTCGACGTGCAGGGCTTTCCGTTGAAACGGTCTTGGTACATCGTCACGCCGGAAGGCAAGAAGCTCTCGGTCGTGGCGAAAGCGTTTCACGATTTTCTGCTTGTTACGCGAACCGCTGGCAAGCAAGTTAGATGATAAAATTTCTCAGATGTAAGCAGTAGAAGTGTGGCCAAGTGGGTGAGACGGGAATTCGAGGCGCATGCGCCGAGCCGTTGAACGGCAAATTTGCTGTAGCGAATTTGACCGGGGCGAAGCCAAGGCACTGTGGTGATTTACGGTGATGTGTTTGAAGTCGCAAGCAATGGAAGTGTGGCCGAGTGGTTTAAGGCACTGGTCTTGAAAACCAGCGATGGCGCGAGTCATCCGTGAGTTCGAATCTCACCGCTTCCGCCATGTTTTGACGGAAGCG
>JAYVUH010000453.1:0-3698 GCA_043788115.1 Burkholderiales bacterium | reverse complement strand
GGCGCGACGGTGCTCGCGGAGGCGCAGTCGGCCGGATTTGACATTGAAATTGATCCCGCCTTTCCGTTGTCACTGGAAGATATTCCGACACCCGAGTTGGCGCTCAGTCCCGGCCAGCAGAATGGCTGGTATCGCATCGCGCTGGGTGTCACGATTAACGGCGAGCCGGTCGATATTGCACCAGCCCTCGCGCGCTTGATCGGCGCGCAGAAAGACCCTGAGGCGTGGCTCGCTGCTGTGGCCGATATTCCGACCGTGCTGCTATCAGTGGCGCACAAGAAATCGAAAGGCGGCGCGGTCGTCGTGCGTTTACCGGGTGAACGTGTGCACGCCTTGCTGGCGCCGGTGTTTGATTGGTTTCGCGGCGGTTCGCTAGCACCGATGTCCGGGTTGCAGGCGGCGATGCTGCCGGACCTGCCGGCCACGGCAGTGCGCTACCTCGGCCGCGACGACCCTCGCTGGCTTGCGATGCGTGCCGCCATCACGGATGGTGCGCAACTCACCGCGATGAGTCCGGCGGCCGGCTTTGACGCGTTGCTGCGTCCGTATCAGTTGCACGGCCTGTCGTGGCTTCAACACTTGTACCAAATCGGCATGTCGGGCGTGCTGGCGGATGACATGGGCCTTGGCAAAACGGTGCAGACGCTTGCGTTCTTGCATGCGCGTTGGGCTGCGCGCGCGGCAAATGCGGCGGCCGAGTCGGCAAATACGGGAGTGGCTGTGGGGGCACCAACGAGGACACCGACGCGACCATCGCTGATCATCGCGCCCACGTCAGTTACCGTGAATTGGCTGGCGGAAATTCGTCGCTTCACACCAACGCTAAAGGTCGTCACCCACTACGGTGCCGAGCGTGCGCTTACCGACGAGGCTCTGGCGAGTGCGGATCTTGTTCTCACCAGCTATCCCATCCTGCAACGCGATGACGCGCGCTTTGCCCAGTGCGAGTGGGATGTGGTGGTGTTCGATGAAGCGCAGATGATCAAGAATGCCAAGGCCAAAACCTATGTGGCCGCACAGAATTTACGCGCGCAGATGCGGCTGGCCCTGACCGGCACGCCGATGGAAAACCATCTCGGTGAATTGTGGGCGCTGTTCAATCTGCTGCTACCAGGTTTGCTCGGCGACCTTGATAGTTTCAACCGCATCTTCCGCTATCCGATCGAGCAACGCGCCGCGGCCGGGCAAATGCAAAAGCTGCGTCAGCGCGCGCGGCCGTTTCTGCTCAGGCGTACGCGCGAGGACGTGCTCGATGACCTGCCAGAGAAAACCGAATACACGCGGCTGATTGAACTGCTACCCGCGCAAGTTGATGTGTACGAGAGTTTGCGTACGGCGATGGATGACGATATCCGCAAAGTGATCGAGAAAAAGGGACTGAAACAATCCACCATCCACATTCTTGACGCGCTGCTGAAGCTGCGTCAGGTGTGCTGCGATCCGCGATTGGTGCGCCTACCGGATGGTGGCCACGGCGGTGGCCAAGGCGGACAAGGCACGAATCGATTCGCCGAGGCGGGTTCGGCCAAGCTCGATTGGCTCAAAGTCCACGTGCCGGAATTGCTCGAAGAGGGCCGCCATATTCTGATCTTCTCGCAGTTCACCAGCATGCTGGCGCTGATCAGCGAGGCGCTGAACGCCGAGGGCATTAAATACGTCACCCTTACCGGCGACACGCGCGATCGCGAAACGCCGATTCGTGAATTTCAATCAGGCGAGGTATGCGTGTTCCTGCTGAGCTTGAAGGCTGGTGGTGTGGGACTGAATCTCACGGCGGCCGACACCGTGATTCACTACGACCCGTGGTGGAACCCGGCGGTGGAAGCACAGGCCACGGCACGTGCGCATCGTATCGGGCAGGTGAAGCCGGTGTTCGTGACGAGGCTGGTGGCGCAAGGCACGCTCGAAGAAAGCATGATGACCCTGATCGCGCGCAAGCGTGAACTGGCGGCGGCGCTGCTCGACGGCGAAGCCGGTGCGCTGACGGGCATCACCATTGCCGATGTGGAATCGCTGCTCGCACCGATCTCGAGTTTGGCGGAGACACGGGACACGCGGTGAAGTTGATGCGCTGGACTAAAACTCGTGAATTGGCGGGCGGTTTCAGCCCAAAATGCTTGGAGATGGCCGCCGAATAAGGAGCTTTATTCTGTAACCGCGCAAGGAACGCGCAGCCCTCTCCATACATACCGATGCGCAAATGAAATGCAATTGCGCGCCAATTCGTCGGTAACATGCGTACTCCCAAACGCTAAGAAGCACCAATTGCCAAGCCTACCAGAACAGAAGTCGAAGGTCGCCGTTATCGCGGCGGTGCAGTTACCTGACATCAGCGAAGCCGAATTTGAGGCGTCACTCGCCGAGCTCAGGGAGCTTGCCAAGACGTTGGGGTATCGCGCGATTCGCACCTTTACGCAGAAGCGCGCGTCGTTTGACACCGTCGCCTATCTCGGCAAAGGTAAGCTCGATGAGATCCGCCAATTTGTGAGCAACGAGCCGGACGAAGCCGCCGGGCTCGCAGAAACCAGCAATATCCAAGTCGACGCCGTGCTCGTTGACCATGACATCTCGCCCTCGCAGGCGCGCAACCTAGAAAACGAAGTCGGCTGTGAAGTGATGGACCGCACCATGGTCATTCTGGGAATTTTTCACCGCAATGCCCGCTCGCGTGCGGCGCGTGCGCAGGTGGAGATTGCACGTCTCGGGTATATGGCCCCGCGCTTGCGAGAAATGGCCAAGCTGGTCGGCCCGCAGGGTCGCCAGCGCAGCGGTACCGGCGGTCGTGGCGCGGGTGAGTCTCATACTGAATTAGATAAACGCAAGCTACGCGACCGCATCGCGGAGCTGCAACTCGAAATCGTCGCCATGGACGCCGAGCGTCAAACGCAGAGGGTGCGGCGGCAGGAGCGGCAGGGGCTGCACCATGTGGCTATCGTCGGCTACACCAACGCCGGCAAATCCACGCTGATGCGCGCCTTGACCGGCAGCGAAGTGCTGGTTGCCGATAAACTGTTTGCGACGCTCGACACCACCGTTCGCGTGCTACATCCCGAGACCGTTCCGCGCATCCTCATCAGCGACACGGTGGGCTTCATCAAAAATCTGCCACACGGTTTGGTGGCGTCGTTCAAGTCCACTCTCGACGAGGCGCTCGATGCGTCGCTGTTGTTGCACGTGATTGATGCAAGTGACCCGGGGTTCGAGCGCCAGCTGCAAGTCACGGTCGACGTGCTCAAAGAAATCAACGCTGATGCCGTGCCGCGCCTGATCGTCTTCAATAAAATCGATCACGTTGCTGACGAGGCCGCGCAGGCCGTGCGCACGACCGAGTTGAGCCTGACGTACCCCGGCTGTATTGTGATGAGCGCCTATCGCGCGACTGACGTCACATCGTTACACGACCGCATCTTGGCGGTCTTTCGCAGCGACATGGTGGAAGCGGAGCTTTTTCTACCGTGGTCTCAACAACAACTGCGCGGTGAAATATTCGCCAGCTGTGAGGTGATCGGTGAGCGCGCAGACAACGACGGCGCATTCTTCAATCTGCGCGCCGAGCCCGCCATCATCCAAAAATTTCGCGACCAGCTCGGCGAGCCTATCTAATTCGATTTCTAATTCATTGGTGCATTAATGATTCAAATTCAACACCAGTAGCCTGCAAGAAGCGCAGCGTATTGCAGGGCGGTCACCACACAAGC
>JAYVUH010000452.1:0-3301 GCA_043788115.1 Burkholderiales bacterium | reverse complement strand
CAGGCGCTTGACAAACATGGCGAACGAATCCCACTGGTTAAAGTTGACAGTCCCAGGCTCGTTGCTGAAGGTAATCTCCGCGATGGTTCCCTGAAACTTTACCCCAGGCAGCGTCTTTACCAGGACGGCCGGGTCGGACGACCCAGATTTCTCGATAGCTGCTTTGACGGCGTTGAAGTTGTCCCACAGGTAGTACTGGAAAATGGCCGGGTCGGTACCATACGCTTTTTTGTAGGCAGCAATAAATCGTTTGCCTTCTGCAGAAGTCTTCAACGAAGGATCACTGAAGGCCGGATACATCACCCCCACACCAGCATCACCCACCGCATCCCAATAGTCTGGCAAGGCCGGCCAGTCCCAGCCGGCCACGATGTCGGCCTTCAAGCCCACTTCACGGCCTTGCTTGATACTGAGGTTAGTAGCCGCGAAAACGGCCTGAACCACAACGACGTCGGGCTTCATCGCCGCAATTTTGGACATCTGCGCGCTGAGGTCCTGGGTTTGGGCCTGGAACTGCACCACTTCCAGCGTCAGGCCGGGAGACTTCTTCATTCGCGCTTCAAACGACTTCGCAAAACCTAGCCCGTAAGCCGTGTCCTCGGCCAGCACGACGACTTTCTTATAGCCCTTGTTCTCGATAAAGGTGCCCATCTGCGCGGCGATTTTCCCGTTATACGGGCCAATCCGAAAAACCTGCGGGTAGTTCTTGCCGGTCACGTCATCCGACCAGGAATAGAAGGCCATCAAGGGCACGTTGTAGCGCTTTGCCACTTCCATCTGTGCTAGCGTCACACTGGAGGACCAGACGCCCAGAATGGCAGACGCCTTGCCTTCATTGATGGCGCGCTCCACACCGGCAGCCCCCACTTCCACCTTGCCCTGGTCGTCATAGACCGCCAGCTTGAATTGACGCCCCTTGACCCCGCCTGCGGCGTTGGTTTCCTTGATCCACAGATCGGCTGTTTTCTTGATCGCGTCGCCAGAGCGCGCATCGCCGGGTTCCGTCAGTGGCGACACCAGGCCCAGCGTCACCGGCCCGGTGGTTTGCGCCTGGGCGGGCAGATTGACCGAAGCCATCGCCAGCAGCGCTGCTCCGAAAAGCGCACGGCGCATAAAAGAAGGGGAGTGCCTGTTCATGGTGAAATTTCCTTTGCGGTAATTGACGACGCTGCGCCAGATGGGTGGGGGGTGATAGCCGATTGTTGGCCGAAGCTCGCATCGAAAAAGCGCAGCCAGTTCTCGCCCATGATCAGGCCGACTTCGTGTGATGAGAAGCCTGCGCTTCTCAACCCGCTTTCGATGTTTGCGAAACCACGGTTGTCCTGAAACCATTCCTGCATCGGCGGGAAGCCAGGCTCGGCGCTGGAGCCCTCGCCATAGTCAAGGCCTTTGGTGAAGCGCCCTACGCGCATCCATTCGACGACCGAGTCTGGCTGGTCCTGGCACAAGTCCGAGCCAATGCCTAGACAATGCACGCCCGTCAACTCTGCAGTCCTTGCGACCATGTTGCAAAAGCTCTCCAGCGTGCACTCAGACTTGCCTTTGAGGTGATGCGGATACAGGGAAAAGCCCAACATTCCGCCGGACTCTGAAAGCGCCTGCAGCACAGCGTCAGACTTGTTCCGGCGCGCCGGTGCCCAGGCAAATGGGTTCGCGTGGGAAACTACGATCGGGCGGCGCGACAACTCACACGCGTGCAGGGTCGAACGCTCACTGGAATGGCTCATGTCGATCACCAGACCGACCCGGTTCATCTCCTTGATGACTTCACGGCCCATCCGCGTGATGCCGGTGTCGTCGGTCTCGTAGCAACCGGTCGCCAGCAAGGACTGGTTGTTGTAGCTCAGCTGCATGAAGCGTGCGCCCAGGCTGTGCACGATGGCCACCAAGCCAATGTCGTCCTCGATCGGGGAAGGGTTCTGGAAGCCGAAAAAGATAGCCGTGCGGTTGGTTTGTCGCGCGTGCCTTACGTCGTCTCCTGACCGGCCCTGAAATATCAGCTCCGGAAATTGCTCGAACCACAGGTTCCACCGCTCAATGCCGTGGATCATCTCGCGCAGGTTTTCGTGGTACGCGATGGTTACGTGAACGGCATCGACCTGCCCTTCGCGCAACTGGCGAAAAATCTTCTCGGACCAATTGTTGTACTGTAGTCCGTCAATGCGGTACGGGCGTGTGTCGTGAGCGATCATCTGGTGGTTCTGTTCAAGCCGGATCGCCCGACCGGATGTAGGCAGTCTTGACGACGGTGTAGAAATCCCTTGCATATTGCCCCTGCTCGCGTGGCCCATAGGAGCTGTCACCACGGCCACCGAAGGGCACGTGATAGTCGGTGCCTGCTGTGGGCAGGTTGACCATCACGCAACCGGTACGCGCATGGCGGCGAAAGTGGCTGGCGCGTGCGAGGTCGCGTGTGACGACGCCGGACACCAGCCCAAAGCGCGTGTCGTTGACCACCGCGAGCGCTTCGTCGTACGAGTCGACCTTGATCACGGAAACAATCGGCGCAAAAAGCTCCTCGCGGTTGACCCGCCATTCGTTGCGCGTTCCGACGACCACGGCCGGGCTCATGTAATAGCCTGAAGTCGCCCGATCAAGTCGCTCGCCACCGCACACTAATTCGCCGCCTTCTGCTCGGGCCAGCGTCACGTTCTCAAGGTTCTGAGCCAGTTGGCTGGCGCTGACGACTGGCCCCATCTGCGTGCCCGGCTTGAGCGCGTGGTCGACGACGAGCGCCCTGGCTCCCGCCACCAGATGGTCTACAAACGCGTCGTGAAGGCTGGCGTGCACCACCAGCCGCGACGACGCAGTGCACTTTTGCCCGGTACCGCCAAAAGCGCCGCTGAGCGCACACGCGACAGCCGTGTCAAGGTCTGCGTCATCCAGAATTGCCAGCGCGTTCTTCGAACCCATCTCGAGTTGTATGCGCGTCAAGTTGCCTATGCAGCTGCGGGCGATGCCCTTGCCGACCTCGACCGACCCGGTAAAGCTCACCGCGTTGACGAGTGAACTCTCGACCAGTTTTTGGCCGATTTCGCTACCCGAGCCCATCACCAGGTTGAACAGGCCCTTGGGCAGGTCTTGCCGCGAGATGATTTCTGCTAGCGCCACCGCGCTAGCCGGTACGAGGTTGGCGGGCTTCCAGATCACGGCATTGCCGAAAGCCAGTGCGGGCGCAATCTTCCAGGCTGCCGTGGCCATGGGGAAGTTCCAGGGCGAAATCACGGCGACCACCCCCACGGGCTCGCGCCGAATGTCGATCTCGATGCCATCGCGTACCGAATCCGCCGTCTCCCCCATT
>JAYVUH010000451.1:0-11078 GCA_043788115.1 Burkholderiales bacterium | reverse complement strand
TTGCTCGGACAACACGCGCTGGTCTATGTCACGGCAATTTTTTTCGCGCAATTACTGCGCATCCGCATTCTCAAGCTGACGGTCATTGAGCAGGCGCTGCACGTACTGGGTATCTTGTTTGTGGCACAGCTCATCTATATCGGGCTTAACTTATCGTTGGGCCGGGACTTTGCCGGCCTCGCGCTGCTGCTCGCTCCACTGCTGGGCGCGGTACTTTGGGCACCGTTGAATTTTCTGGCAACACTGCCACGCTTTCGCCGCCGTGGCGAAACCGTGATGCTGTAGACGGCGGACGCACCGTGGTAGGAACAGCCATCAAGAATCGCGAGGCGGAGCTCAACGTGTTCCGCAGTCGCGTCATCGTTGCCACTTTTGCAATACTGATTGCATTTCTGATTCTTGCTTCGCGTCTGCTCTATCTGCAAGTCGTCAAACGCGACCAGTACTACACGCTGGCCGAGGCAAACCGAATTTCCGTGGTGCCGGTGGTGCCCAATCGCGGCGTCGTGTACGACCGTAACGGCGAAGTGCTCGCGGCAAATTATTCCGCGTTCACGCTTGAAGTCACCCCCTCAAAAGTCAAAAATCTGGACCGCGTGCTCGATGATCTGGCCACGATCATTGACATCCAGCCGAAGGACCGGCGCCGCTTCAAACGCCTGCTCGAGGAGAGCAAGAATTTTGAATCGCTGCCGATTCGCAATCGATTGGCCGAGGCGGAAGTCGCGCGTTTTGCCGTGAATCGCTACCGCTTCCCGGGCTTCGATATTCGTGCGCGACTGTTTCGCAACTATCCGTTTGGTGACGTGGCCTCACATGCCATCGGCTATATCGGCCGCATCAATGATGGCGACCTGAAGAAAATCGACGCGGCGAATCTGATGCGTAACTACAAGGGCACTGACCATATAGGCAAGCTCGGTATCGAGGGTAGCTACGAAGCGGAACTGCACGGCACCACCGGCAGCGAGCAGGTGGAGATCGATGCTGGTGGACGGGCCATTCGTTCGTTGGCCAAGTCCGAACCGGTCGCGGGCAACAATTTGCGGTTGACTCTCGACATCAAGCTGCAGAAATTTGCGGAAGAAGCATTCGGTGACTTCCGCGGCGCGTTGGTGGCGATGGACCCCAGCACCGGTGAGGTTCTAGCGTTCGTGTCCAAGCCGGGCTTTGACCCCAACCTGTTCGTCGATGGTATCGACCCGGTAAATTGGGATTTGCTGAATACGTCAGAGGATCGGCCGCTGACCAACCGTGCGCTGCAAGGGCAGTACCCGCCGGGCTCGACCATCAAGCCGTTCATGGCGTTGGCGGCACTGGAAAACGGCAGGCGCACGCCCGAGTTTTCCATCGTCGACCCCGGCTTTTGGAATCTGCCCGGCGTGGCGAGGCCGTTTCGCGATTGGAAAAAAGGCGGGCATGGTGTCGTCAACCTACACAAGTCCATCGTCGTGTCGTGCGACACCTACTACTACGGGCTCGGTAACGACCTCGGCATAGACCGGATCAATTCGTTCATGACGCCGTTTGGCTTCGGCAGAAAAAACGGCATCGATATCGACGGCGAACAAGCCGGCAATATGCCCTCACAAGAGTGGAAACAGCGCCGCTTCAAACAAAAATGGTATGCCGGCGACACCATCTCGGTATCGATCGGCCAGGGCTATTGGCTGGCTACACCACTGCAACTGGCGACCGCTACCGCCATTCTGGCCAACGGCGGCACGCAAGTCACACCACACTTGCTCAAGGAAGTGATTGATTCCAAGACAGCAGCCAAGCGCGGCTACAAGCCGCCGCCTCGAGCACAGCTTTCGTTCAAGCCGGAGAACCTTCAACTGGTACGGCAGGGAATGATCGATGTGCTAAAGCCTGGCGGTACCGCCTGGCGTGCCGCCATCGGCGCGGGTTACCAGATTGCCGGCAAGACCGGCACTGCGCAGGTCGTGGCGATGAAGCAAGGTGAGAAGTACGACGAACGCAAGGTCAAAGAGCGCTTTCGAGATCATGCGCTGTTCGTCGCGTACGCGCCGGCGGACAATCCAAAAATTGCGCTGGCACTGTTGGTTGAGAACGGCGGACATGGCGGCAGCATTGCAGCGCCGATTGCCCGCGAGGTATTTGACTACTTCCTGTTGGGAAAACAGCCCGACCTTGAAAAACGCAAGAAGCGAGACTATGACCTTAACGACGTCGATTGAACGCGCGTTTGATGTCGTCACGCGGCGGCTCGACGGCCCGTTGATGGTGGTTATCGTCACGCTGGCGGCCATCTCGCTGACGGCGGTCTATTCGGCCTCGGGCGGCGATTCGTTTGATCGTACTCTCGGCCAGCTGCGCAACTTCACGGTGGCCTTCATTGCCATGTGGATCGTCGCCAACGTTTCTCCGCAGACGCTGATGCGCGTGGCGATTCCTGTTTACATCGCCGGCCTGCTGCTGCTGGTAAGTGTTGCGCTGTTTGGTGAGATTCGCAACGGCGCGCGACGCTGGCTCAACTTCGGCTTTGTCACTATCCAGCCGTCCGAAATCATGAAGCTCGGCATGCCGCTGTTGCTCGCGTGGTACTTCCATAAAAAAGAGGAGGGGCTTGGCTGGCGGGACTACGCGCTGGCGGCACTGATTCTGATGTTGCCGACCGGATTGGTGATGCGCCAACCGGACCTAGGCACTTCGATCCTCGTCTTCTCTGCAGGCTTCTTTGTTATCTTTTTGGCGGGGCTGTCGTGGCGCATCCTAGTTGCGGCGGGCATCGCGGGCATTGCATTCCTGCCGGTGGCGTGGAATCTGTTGCACGATTACCAGCGCGAACGCATCCTAACCCTGCTGGACCCGATGAAGGATCCGCTCGGCGCGGGTTATCACATCATCCAGTCCACCATCGCCATCGGCTCCGGCGGCGTGTTGGGTAAAGGCTGGCTCAGCGGTTCGCAAGCGCAACTCGATTTTATTCCGGAGCGTTCGACCGATTTTATTCTTGCCGTATTCGGCGAAGAGTTCGGGTTGGTCGGGACGCTGTTGCTGCTGGTCCTATATCTGATCGTGATCGGCCGCGGATTCATGATTGCCATGAATGCGTCTACTACATTCTCACGATTGCTGGCCGGCGCGTTGACCATGTCGTTCTTCACCTATGCATTCGTCAACATCGGTATGGTGTCAGGCATCTTGCCGGTGGTCGGCGTGCCGTTGCCCCTGATGAGCTACGGCGGCACCGCGATATTGTCGATGTGCATCGGTTTTGGCATGCTGATGTCGATATCGACACACAAGCAGCTTGTCAGCAGCTAGGGAACCTCTGATTAAGTTCAGTTCTAAGCCAGACTAGGCGCGAACAATAAAAATATTGACGCCGCATATGTTTAATATGTAAGGAGATATTTTTATGCGAGCAACAACGTATGACGACGAAATGGACTTAATCAGAGGTTCCCTAGCTTTGCTTCACGTAGCCCGTATGGAGCGCAGCGCAATGCGGGATCTTGTACATGACGCGATGATCCCGTATTGCGCTGCGCTCCATACGAGCTACATAACTACGCTGCGGAAATCTTGTAGAGCGCGAGGGTGCCCGTCAGGTTTGGCAGAATCGCGGCTTCGCGCGCGCCCGATAACGAACCTGACAACACGCGGCGGTTGTTAACGCGATAGCCACGCGCCGCACAGAAATTCTCGAAATCACGGATGGTGAATAGGTGCACGTTCGGCGTGTCGTACCACTGGTAAGGTAGATCGTCCGAGACGGGCATCTTGCCGGACAACCCGATCTGCAAGCGGTGTTTCCAATAGCCAAAATTCGGGAAGGTGACGATCGCTTCCCGACCGACACAAAGCATCTCGGCGACCACCGCTTCGGTGTGCTTGATGGCCTGTAGCGTCTGCGAAAGAATCACAACATCGAAGGAGTGATCGGCAATCTCTTTCATGCCGGATTCCAGATTGGTCTGAATCACGCTAACGCGATTGTCGATGCACTTCAACAACGACGCCTCATCATTCTCCATGCCATACCCGCGCACCTGCTTGGTGTCGGTCAAATGACGAATCAGCGAGCCGTCACCGCAACCCAAGTCGAGCACCCGTGACGTCGGCGGCACCCATTGGCTGATGATGTCAAAGTCGGCGCGCGTGATCATGCACCCACCTGTTGCATGTAATGCCGCACGACGGCATGGTATTGCGCGTTGTCGAGAAGAAACGCATCGTGGCCATGCGGTGCATCGATCTCGGCGTAGGTGACGTCCTTGTCAGCGTCGAGCAGTGCCTTGACGATCTCGCGCGAACGGGCCGGCGAGAAGCGCCAATCGGTGGTGAATGAAATCACCAGCAGACGCGCCGCGACCGACGCCAGCGCCTTTGCAAGGTCGCCGCCGAATGGACGTGCCGGATCAAAGTAGTCGAGCGCCTTGGTGACACGCAGATAGGTATTGGCGTCGTAGTACTCAGAGAACTTTTCACCTTGATAACGCAGGTAGGATTCGATCTGGAATTCGGGTGCGAATGAAAACTTCAGTCCCTCACGCAAGCCACGACCGAACTTGGACGCCATCTGATCGTCAGAAATATAGGTGATGTGGCCGATCATACGAGCAACAGTTAGTCCATCTTTCGGTACGACGTTGTGCTCGGCGAATGCGCCGCCGTGGAAGGCCGGGTCACTCATGATGGCTTGGCGCGCCACCTCGTTGAACGCAATGTTCTGCGCCGAAAGATTGGGCGCGGCGGCGATCACCAGCGCGTGTCGCACGCGATTTGGATAGCGCATGGCCCAGCACAGTGCTTGCATACCGCCGAGCGAGCCACCCATGACCGCTGCCAAGGTTTGGATGCCGAGCTGGTCGAGCAAGCGGGCGTGCGAGTCCACCCAGTCCTCGACCGTCACCAACGGAAAGTCTGCCCCCCACCGTTTGCCAGTTGCCGTGTTCAAGGTGGTCGGCCCGGTCGAACCAAAACACGAACCAAGATTGTTTACGCCGATGACAAAAAAATGGTCGGTGTCGATCGGCTTGCCGGGACCGACCATGTTGTCCCACCAGCCTATGTTTTCAGGCTCATTTGCGTAGGTGCCAGCCACATGATGCGACGCGTTGAGTGCGTGACAGATCAACACGGCGTTGGACTTATCCGCATTCAGTGTCCCGTAGGTCTCAAATACCAATTGATACTCGCGCAGTACGGCACCGCTCGCCAGTGCAAGGGGCTCGGTGAAGGTGGCGAGTTGCGGCGAGGCAAACATACGAAGGTGTCGATTCCAAAAAAACAAAAGAGCCCGACAGCTTGGACTATCGGGCTCTTTCGACAAATTCGAGATAGCCGCTTTAGCCGTATTTTTTGGTGAGCCCGAAAGTTTCCTCTCAAGCGCCGCGCCCGCAAGCTGATCGTCAAATCGGCGCAACTTAAAGATACGCCAGGATCAGCGTTCCGTCAACTGGTCTTCTGGCGGTGGGCGCACCGAAAACCGATGCAGCCATGCCTCTTTTCGCCGTATTGAAATCTATTGAATCATGCTAGCGCGAAACGGCCGGATGTTGGCGGGTAGCGGAGATTCAACCGCCCATCGCCGCAGCAGCGCGAATCAATCATGGGACAATTCCGCTATGCCAAAATCCCCTTCCCACAGCATCGAAACCTCCGACGAAGCCGGCGTGCGCTTTCTGCATTTCGGTTCCGAATGGGTGCAAGGTGCCATGCGCATCGCAAGGCCATGGGCGCTCGAGTTGGAGTACACACGCGAACTGATGTTGGCGTTGGCGTTGCGACCGGATGCCGAATGGCCTCGATCAGTGTTGCAGATCGGCCTCGGTGCCGCTTCGGTTACTAAGTTTCTCTACCGTCACCGCCCACGCTGTCAACAGACGATTGTCGAAATCAATCCTGCCGTGCCTCACGTCGGTTACCAGATGTTTAAGTTGCCGAACGATTCGCGTATCGACATCGAGATTGCCGATGGCATCGAATGGATGTCGTCTTCGCGCAAGCGTTTTGACTTGATCGTGGTGGATGGATACGATCACAACGCACGCTTCGGCGGACTGGGCGGTGAAGCGTTCTACAAAGACTGTCGAGCGCGATTGTCCAAACAGGGGTTGCTCGCGCTGAATCTGTTCGGTAGAGCGCGCGGCTACGCCAAGCAAACCGCCAATCTTGAAAATGCCTTTGCCGGCCGCGTGTTGGCACTTCCGGCCAACGACGAGGGCAATGCCATCGCCTTTGCGGCGGGCGGTGAGGCCGTGCCTCTCGATATCGCGGTACTGCGCGACGAGTGCGAACGATTGGCGCGCGAAACCGGCATCAAGTGGGGCTCATCCATCGCGAGGCTTGAGCGTGCGGTCGCGAACAAGGCCGACCGACAGATCTGAATTAACCGCCATTACAACCGAATGGCGAAGGCGGCCGACTAAAAACTCAAGCAAAGACGGACTTTTCCGAGCAAAAATGTTTGGAAACGCCCGTCGTTTCTCGTGTTTGTCTTTTACTTTGAGCGCACCGCAATCACGCCGATCTCGATTAGTGCGTCCGGTATGACAAGCCCCGACTGCACCGTGGCACGCACCGGCTTATTCGGCTGCTCCTTGGTGCCGAAGAACTGCTTATAGCCTTCGTTCATCCCTGAAAAATCGATCTTGCCCAACGCCGGATCGGGCGATAGCCACACGCTCATCTGCACGATGTCACCCATCGTCAGGCCCTGCTCTTTCAAAATGTTTTGAATCACGTTGAGCGTGTTGATAGTTTGCGCCTTGGTGTCGCCCTGAATCTTCGGCTTGTCGCCTTTGCTGGGGTCGGCAAGTGGCGTCGGCGCGGGAAGCTGCCCCGATACGTAGAGCGTATCGCCCGCCCAGATAGCGGTCGCGATGATGCTCCGTTCATTGCCAAAACGCTTCACGGTCATCTGTGCGCTGACGCTCGCGGCAAACAGGGTGATCAACGAGATGATGATTGCTTGTTGGATTTTCTTCATGTGGCGATCCTCTTGATGTGAACGTCAGAAACGATTAATAGATCGGCTACGCGCCTAAGCGCGCAGAGCCGAGGCGATGTTGGTGATCGTGCGGTGTGCCGATAAGATGGCCCCTTCTTGCCAGGAGCTCAGATTTGCCAGATGCTCGCCAGCGAGGTGGATCGCGCCGTCAGGTTGGAGCAACGTCCGATAGAGGCTACCCGCGCGCTGCTTGGGTGTCCAGCGTGCCCAACCGCCAAGCGAATGCGGGACATTTGGCCACGCCACCGATACACCACCCTTGAGCATGTTTGCGTAGCCAGGATGCAGGCGTTCGCCAGAAACGAGGGCCTTGGCTAGCCGATCCTTTACGGTGAACTTGGACATGTCATCACCGGGAAAGAGCCCGAACGTGTACGACCCCACCAGCACGCCGTCCGGTTTGCGTAGGCCGTGGGACGGATACAGAATTTGCATGATCTCGCGATTGGTCCAAGACATGCCGCCGTAGATATCGTCATCCTCTTCCCAAAAACGGCGGGGCGCATAGAAGGCAACTTTTGCCGGCGTGGCCTGGCCTACTTCGCCGATCGCGGCCTGGTGGGCGGCGGACAAATCGTTCGGCGTGTTCTTCAGCACCGGTAGCGGTAAGGTGCAAATCACAAAGTCGCTATTGATGGCGACCTTTGGCCCGCGCCCCGTGTGGCAAACGACACGCGCGCCGTTCGGCGTTTTGCGAATTTCATCAACGATGGTGTCGTAGCGAATCACGCGCGCAAGGCGACTGGCGAAGGCTCGCGCGATTTGGTCCATGCCACCGACGGGCTGCAGCATGGTCGAGGCTTGATCAAAGTGTTCGCCGAATGACGCTTTGAATTGCCAAAAGTCGGCTTTCAACAATTCCTGCAACGGCAGCGGCTCACGTAGCTTGCCAAACTTCAGCGCCTCGGCGGGGGGTTCCGCAAAACCGGCGCGATCGCTGCCGCCATATCTGCCGTCTTTTTGCAGATCGCCAAAGGCCGCCAACACCTCGGTTAATCGCTGCCGGTCTTCCTTGTTCAGCGGCGCGTCGAGCCCGCCGGTGGCGGCCGCCTTGTTGAGCAGCTCCGCAAGATGACCGTGCGTATCATTGATGATCTGCTTGGCTTGGATAGGTTTGCCGCCGAAGGCATTGTCGTCATGAAACAACGCCGCGCGGTTGTCATTCATCATGATTTCCATCGGCACGTTGAACTGCTTGCAATAGCCAAGAACCGCGTGATGATGATGCGGAATGCGCGCCGGCCCTGCGTTGAAATACAAGTGCGGTGCCTTTGGCCAATTGACGGTCTGCACACCATCGGTCTGCTGGATGGTGTCGCCGCCGCGAATTGTCCAGTTACGGCCACCCGCGCGACCGCGCGCCTCCAGAACAGTACAGGCGAATCCCGCCTTGCCCAACTCGTAAGCGGCGGTCAGCCCCGCCATCCCGGCGCCGACAATCGTCACTTTCTTGCCCCGCCCGATTCCGGCGGGCAAGGACGGTGGCCCGGCATACTTGTAGGGTGCCCCGATGGCGAGTGACATTCCGCCCATCGCGTCGAGCGCCGCAAGCGCCGCGGCGCTACCGCCGGTCTTTGCAATGCGCGACAGAAAGTCACGTCTGGTGACGGCGAATACTGGTTTCATGCAAAGCTCCCTTGCCGTGCTGCTGCGGTTTTTTGTTGGCTTACCAACGACAGAGATTGCATGGTTCCGTTAGCAAAGTCAAAGGCCCGTCAACGTTGATGAATCGACGCACGCGGCTCGCTGTGCCAGGCACCGAATTGCTCGGCAAAGCAGCACATTCCTGCGCGACGGCGGGCGCTGGTGCTGGCACCTTGGCAAATGTGGAAAATAGCGGCTTTACCAGCGCGTTTTGCGGAGCCACTTCTTATGCAACAAATCGTTGATTTCATCCTCGAACTGGACAAGCTTAAGGGCGTCACGCGAAAGACGCGTCCTCTAGGCCTAGACCGCTACGAAAACTCAGCGGAACACAGCTGGCAGATCGCCATGTTCGCGGCTTCGCTCGCCCACTATGCCGAGCACGACATCAGTATTGATCGCGTCATCGGCATGCTGTTGGTGCATGACATCGGTGAAATTGATACGGGCGACACCATCGTCTACGTGACCGAGGGACAGGCCGAACGAAAACTCGCCGAGCGCGTCGCCGTCGAGCGGATCTTCGGCATCCTGCCCGAGCCGCATCGCGAGAAGTTCATGGCCCTGTGGCAGGAATTTGAGGATGGCGTGACGCCCGAGGCCAGATTCGCGCACGCGGCTGATCGCGCCATGCCGGTCTTGCTGAATCTGGCCAATCACGGCCAGAGTTGGCGCGAAAACGGCATCAGCCACGCGCGTGTGGTCGAGCGTATCGGCCCACCGATCAAAGACGGTTGTCCGGCGCTGTGGGATTACATCGAAGAGCGGCTCGATGAGGCGCAGGCACGCGGCTGGTATGGCGCGGCGTCGAACTAGTCAACACCGATCAACCGCAAGTTCCCCCAATCCGGTTACAACTTTTTCCTCTCAGAACGTCGGCCAATCAGCAGCTGTCGCGTTGGTTGGGCATGGCCGAGCGCGTTGGTCATGTTGTGCGCTCATCCAGCGTGCGCTTTGAAGGAGACGTCATCATGTTGCTCAAGAAAACGATACTCGTGATGTTGCTCGCCGGCGGCAGCGCCGCCGTCTTGGTGCTTCCGGTCACCAGCGAGGCGCGCGTTACCGGCGAAATTTCCATCCAGATCGCGCCGCCACCACTGCCGTATGAAGCGCGCCCAACGCCCAAGCGCGGATACATTTGGGTGCCTGGCTATTGGAATTGGCACCGGCACCGCCATGTCTGGGTACCGGGGACTTGGGTGCGTGAGAGACGAGGTTATGCCTATCATCCGCATCGGTGGGAGCAGCGCGGCCCAAGCTGGATCTATCGTCCGGGCCGCTGGGATCGCGACGGAGACGGTGTACCGAACCACCGCGACCGGCATCTGAACAATCCCCATCGCGGATAGGGGTCAGGGCGTCATGGCATTACCTTAAGCTGTCTCCCCGACCTGCGTCGGGATGACAGTTTTTATGGCGGCCTCAAACAACAGTAATTTTTTGCACCCGATAGCGGAAAAGACGCTTAAGGTAGTGCCATGAGGGTCAGGGCGGATTAACGATCCGCTCTGCTCTGAGCGGGCGCAATATTTCTTGGCGACAGCCCGCAAATCACGCGCGATCTCTCTCGGCATGGCACTTTTGTGCTGCGCGGTACTGCGCCATGCTCCGCGAATTCCCGCTCAACGTGTTACTGGCTTTGATTTTCGCGTGAGCTTCATCAGCGCCTTAATGAAACTCTGTCCGTCGGCGTTGGTTTCGGCCGCCAGTTTGCGGTACACCCGACCGTCTTTGGTCCGCCAAAGCAACTTCATGTTCACCAGCTCGCGGCGTAGCGTTGCATTGTCGGCGAAGGTGTGGAACTGGGCGATGTAGTGATTGACTTCGGATTCCGTCAAATCGCGCTTGGCCGGCATGCGGCACCAAAGTGCGAGCAATGCAAGCTGGCGAATCGAGAGTTGCAGTGGGAACCGGATCAAGCGGCCGTGCGTGTCGAAGTGACTCAACGCGCGCAATACCGACTTGGTCAGATCTGCGTCGCGCGGCAAGGTGATCGGCTCTGGCGCCTGATGCGGGGTCAACGCGGTTGCGTCAGCGCGCAAGGACTGATAGTTACGATAGCCAGCGCTCTTGGCGATCACGTTCAGCATCGCCAGGTGGCTGGGCAGTTCAGTGCCGGTTTTATCGACGAGCTGCTGGCGCAAACTCTTGCAGAACAGCGAAACGTCGGTCACACGAAGTGCAACGGGTGTTAGGGAAGGACTCACAATCATCTCCTGTGTGCCACTCAAGGTGCTGGGGTCGCCGACTTGCAGCAGGGCACGAAAGGATGGTGTCCTGGAGGGGGAATGGCAGGTTTAGCTCGCAGTAACTGCGCGGCAACGCCTGGGTGAACTGCCGACCGAGAGCGGATTCTACACATTTCCGGCGTGCGCCGGGCGCGATTGGCAAGTGTAGCTCGTAACTTTTGCAGCCACGCCGCTTGCGTTTTCAGCGTTTGATGTTGAGCGTC
>JAYVUH010000450.1:0-2024 GCA_043788115.1 Burkholderiales bacterium | reverse complement strand
CCCCATTCCTCACCGACCGTCATCCCCAGCAGCCCAAGCTCACCCATCTGCGCCACGACAGCGTCGGGGATCCACTTATCGCGTTCCCACTGCCCCGCGTTGGGCGCCAGTTCGTTTTGCGCAAAGTCGCGCGCCATGTCGCGGATGGCGCGTTGGTCGTCGGTCAGAAAGTCATGTGAAGCCATCATGAGCATTACTGGTTCGCCTGTTTGGCGCGCTCAGCCGCGACCTTGGCGGCTTCGTCGGCGGTGGCTTTGGCCTTGTCCATCGATTGCAACTGGCTGCCAAACACCGGACTTTCTCGTGCTTTTGCGGCTGAGGCTTCACGGTCGCTCTTGAGTTGCTCGGCGGTCTTTTCGACCGGGGCTTCCTTCTTTCCACAAGCAGTCAGCGCCATGCAGCATCCGATCAAACTCGCCATCAACAATCTGTTTGCGCTCACTTTGCTCACCATGCGATGTCACTCCCGTCGTAGTTGAAGAACTTCCCATTCGCGTCCGCGTTGGCATTGGCGATGACGCGGCGCATTCCCGCGATGCTGACCGAAGGCTCGATGTCGGCGTTGCTGCCGCCCATGTCGGTCTTGACCCAGCCCGGATGCATCACAAACGAGGTCATGCCATGTGGCCCGTATTCGATCGAGGTCGCCTTCACCAAGGCATTCAGCGCGGCTTTACTGGCGCGATAGGTAGGGCCGACCGAACTGGTCATCTCTGAAATTGAACCCATCTTGCTGGTGACAAACGCAAACTTGCCTTTGGCTTTCAGAAGCGCCGGCGCCACGACAGGAATCGCCTGCATTGGGCCGAATACATTGGCGTGCATGACTTGATCGAAAACTTCCTTTGACGGCGCCACCGATGGGCCATCACGCGAGCCGAACACGCCGGCGTTGTAGATGCAGACATCAATACTGGTGCCTTCGAGTGCGCGCGCAAGACCAGCAAAACTGTCTGGGTCGGCAACATCAAGCCGGATGGCGGTTGCCCCTTCTGCGCTCAGCAGCGCGTCTTGCTCCGGCGATCGGCAGGTGCCCAAGGTCAACCAGCCATCGCGGCGGTACTGCCTGACAAACTCCAGTCCTAAGCCACGCGACGCACCGATGATGAGGACAGACTGCATGATTACCTTTCGTGGAGGCGCAAATTGTCATTGCCGAGCAAGGATAACGTCAGGACAGCCTTGTGGGCATCTCTCACCGTCATCAGCGCATTTTATCTTGAAGCCGTCATGGCCGACGTAGTCGCGAAAGCTTGCGTGCTTACTCGTCAAACGGCCACATTGGGCGACGAATCTGCGTATAGGTCAGCGATTTCAGATCACGCGAGCCAGCGCCCGGACTGCCCATGTAGATCACCTGTTTGGCAATGGGTGCGAAAGCCGCGTAAAAATGCTGCGACGACTTGACCACGATGATGCGCTTGGCCGATAGATCGATACCAAACTGGGTAAACACTTCAGCACCGTAGACTTGCGTTCGCAACGTGTTGAGCACGATGTCGATCGGCGCTTGGTTCGGCACCGCGATTTGGATGTGTGCCGCGTCTCCCATCGGTGTCGGCATCCCCGAAAAATTCTGCGTTGCGTCGCGTTTGAGGCCCACGACAGTGACTGTCGCGTCGATGGGCTTGCCAGAATGTGCGCTGATCTTGCCGCCAATTCGAAGCGGTATCGACGCGCCCACGCCGACTTCAAAGCAAAACTGTGTCGCAACGGGATCCCACATTGTGCCGAGCGCGACATTGCCGACGCCCGCGTCCAGCAACGCAGCAAGCAAAAACGTCGAATCTCCCGGCGCGCCTAAGCCTGGGTTGTCCGCCGAATCTGAGATCACGACCGGCCCTTCCGGTGCCGCCAGCGCTTGGGCGATCGCTTCGTCGAGCGGTGGATGCGGTTGCGTCGCAATGCCCCTGATCGCATAGACCGACTTCGCGAGTTCATCAGCGAGTGTGGTCGCAAGCGCTATGTCGTTGTCGGTCACCACCAGAATCTTGGTGCCCATACCCGGCACGTCGCCCCACGGA
>JAYVUH010000449.1:0-5399 GCA_043788115.1 Burkholderiales bacterium | reverse complement strand
CGCGTCGAACGCGCGGTACGTGAGCGCTTGTCGCAGGCTGAAAGCGAAAACCTGATGCCGCACGATCTGATCAACGCTAAGCCTGTCTCGGCGGCGATCAAGGAGTTCTTCGGTTCCTCGCAGTTATCGCAGTTTATGGACCAGACCAACCCGTTGTCTGAAATCACCCACAAGCGCCGTGTTTCGGCGCTCGGTCCAGGTGGTTTGACGCGTGAACGCGCCGGTTTTGAAGTGCGCGACGTGCATCCGACCCACTACGGTCGCGTCTGTCCGATTGAAACGCCGGAAGGACCAAACATCGGTCTGATCAATTCGCTTGCCTTGTACGCGCAGGTGAATGAATACGGCTTTATCGAAACCGCTTATCGCAAAGTCACGAACAATAAGATCACCAACGATATCGAGTACCTGTCCGCGATCGAGGAAAGCAAATACACGATCGCCCAGGCGAATGCCGATACCGACAAGGCCGGCCATTTCATTGATGAACTGGTGAGCTGCCGTCAGCACAATGAATTCATGCTGGCGCGTCCGGAGACCATCGACTACATCGATGTCGCCCCGGCGCAGATCGTATCCGTCGCCGCGTCGCTGATTCCGTTCCTCGAGCACGATGATGCGAACCGCGCGTTGATGGGTTCAAACATGCAACGCCAGGCGGTGCCATGCTTGCGCGCAGAAAAATCGTTGGTCGGTACCGGCATCGAGCGCACCGTCGCGCTCGACTCCGGAACGGCGGTGATGGCGCGCCGCGGTGGACGTGTCGACTTTGTCGACGCAGGCCGTGTGGTGGTTCGTGTCAACGACAACGAAACCAACGCAGGCGAAGCTGGCGTCGATATCTATAACCTCACCAAGTACGTACGCTCGAACCAGAACACCAACATTAACCAGCGTCCGCTGGTCAAAGTTGGTGACATCATCGCCAAGCGTGACGTCATTGCTGACGGCGCGTCGACCGACATGGGCGAATTGGCGCTGGGACAAAACCTGCTGGTGGCGTTCATGCCGTGGAACGGCTACAACTTCGAAGACTCGATTCTGATCTCCGAAGCCATCGTTGCCGAAGACCGCTACACGTCGATCCATATCGAAGAGCTCTCAGTTGTCGCGCGCGACACAAAACTGGGTCCGGCAGAAATCACCCGCGACATCTCGAACCTGTCCGAGCGCATGCTTGGCCGTTTGGATGAGTCCGGCATTGTCTACATCGGCGCCGAAGTTGAGGCCGGTGACGTGCTGGTCGGTAAGGTGACGCCAAAGGGCGAAACGCAGCTGACGCCGGAAGAGAAGTTGCTCCGCGCGATCTTTGGCGAAAAAGCCTCTGACGTTAAGGACACATCATTGCGTGTGCAATCGGGTATCTCCGGCACCGTTATCGACGTGCAGGTATTTACACGCGAAGGCATCATCCGCGATAAGCGCGCGCAACAAATTGTTGACGACCAGCTGAAGGACTACAAGAAAGATTTGGCTGATCAGTTGCGCATCGTTGAAGACGACGCCTTCCAACGTATCGAAAAAATGCTTGTCAGCAAAGTCGCAAAGGGTGGCCCGAAGAAATTGGCCAAAGGCGATAAGTTGACTAAAGCCTATCTGGCCGACCTGCCGCGTCACGACTGGTTTGATATCCGTCTGACCGAAGACGACGACGCGCGCCAACTTGAGGCTCTCAAAGAAGCGCTTGAACTGACCCGCAAGGAGTTTGACAAAGCGTTTGAAGAGAAGAAACGCAAGCTCACGCAAGGTGACGAATTGCCGCCGGGCGTGCAGAAGATGGTCAAGGTTTATGTCGCCGTCAAACGTCGCCTGCAGCCGGGTGACAAGATGGCCGGCCGCCACGGTAACAAGGGCGTGATCTCCAAGATCGTGCCGATTGAGGATATGCCGTTCATGGCGGATGGCACGCCGATGGATATCGTGTTGAACCCACTGGGCGTTCCTTCACGGATGAACGTCGGGCAGATTCTCGAAACACATCTGGGTTGGGCGGCGAAAGGTCTTGGTCACAAGATCGGTGCCATGCTCAAGGCCGGCGCAGACGAAGCCAAGATGCGCAAGTTCCTCGATAAGATCTACAACACCAGCGGCAAGAAGGAAGATCTCGATGAACTGACGTCTGTCGAAGTGATGGAAATGGCCAAAAACTTGACCAAGGGTGTTCCGTTCGCCACCCCAGTATTCGATGGTGCAGCAGAAACGGAAATTCGTTCCATGCTTGATCTGGCTTACGACGAAGAAACGACCAAGCGTATGGGGCTCACGCCGACCAAGACGCAAGTCACGCTGCACGATGGGCGCACTGGTGAAGCTTTTGAGCGTCCCGTCACAGTCGGGTACATGCACATTCTGAAGCTACATCACCTGGTCGACGACAAGATGCATGCCCGTTCAACCGGCCCGTACTCACTCGTTACCCAGCAGCCGCTCGGTGGCAAGGCGCAATTCGGCGGTCAGCGCTTTGGTGAGATGGAAGTCTGGGCACTCGAGGCGTATGGCGCTTCGTACACCCTGCAAGAAATGCTTACCGTCAAGTCGGATGACACCAATGGACGTACCAAAGTGTACGAATCCATCGTCAAGGGCGAGCACAAGATCGAAGCGGGCATGCCCGAGTCGTTCAACGTGCTGGTCAAGGAAATCCGTTCACTCGCGATCGACATCGATCTCGAGCGTTATTAATCCGCGTGACGAACTGAATTTGGAGAACATATGAAAGCGTTACTAGATCTATTTAAGCAAGTCACGCAGGAAGAAGAGTTCGATGCCATCAAGATCGGGCTCGCGTCGCCGGAGAAGATCCGTTCGTGGTCGTATGGTGAAGTCAAAAAACCTGAGACGATCAACTACCGCACGTTTAAACCCGAGCGCGATGGCCTGTTCTGCGCCAAGATTTTTGGCCCGATCAAGGACTATGAATGTCTGTGCGGTAAGTACAAGCGTTTGAAACACCGTGGCGTCATTTGTGAGAAGTGCGGCGTTGAAGTCACGCTGTCACGCGTGCGCCGCGAACGCATGGGCCATATCGAGTTGGCGAGCCCGACCGCGCACATCTGGTTCCTGAAGTCGCTGCCGTCCCGTCTTGGTATGGTGCTGGACATGACCTTGCGCGACATCGAGCGCGTGCTGTACTTTGAAGCGTATGTCGTGGTTGACGGTGGTATGACGCCGTTGAACAAGTGCCAACTGCTGACCGAAGACGACTACCTGTCGAAGGTCGAAGAGTACGGCGACGACTTCACTGCCTTGATGGGTGCCGAAGGCATTCGTGAGTTGCTGCGCAAGCTGGATCTGCCAGGTGAACTCGAGCAGCTGCGCAAGGATTTGGGCAACACCGGCTCGGAAGCGAAGATCAAGAAAATTGCCAAGCGCACGAAGGTGCTTGAGGCGTTTTCGAAGTCCGGCATCAAGCCTGACTGGATGGTGCTTGAAGTGCTCCCGGTCCTGCCGCCAGATTTGCGTCCTCTCGTTCCGTTGGATGGCGGTCGGTTCGCGACATCGGATTTGAACGACCTGTATCGTCGCGTGATTAACCGTAACAATCGCTTGAAGCGATTGCTCGAGTTGAAGGCACCCGAGATCATCGTCCGTAACGAGAAGCGCATGCTGCAGGAGTCGGTTGATTCGCTGCTGGACAACGGTCGTCGCGGCAAGGCCATGACGGGTGCCAACAAGCGCGCGTTGAAGTCGCTCGCCGACATGATCAAGGGCAAGTCTGGTCGTTTCCGTCAGAACTTGCTGGGCAAGCGCGTCGACTACTCGGGCCGCTCGGTGATCGTGGTTGGACCAACACTCAAGCTGCATCAATGCGGTCTGCCAAAGAAAATGGCGCTCGAACTGTTCAAGCCGTTCATTTTCCACAAGCTTGAAGTGCTGGGTATGGCAACCACCATCAAGGCCGCCTAGCGCATGGTCGAAGCGGAAGAGCCGATCGTCTGGGACATCTTGGAAGACGTGATCCGCGAACATCCTGTGATGTTGAATCGTGCGCCGACACTGCACCGCCTTGGTATTCAGGCGTTTGAACCGGTGCTGATCGAAGGCAAAGCCATTCAGCTTCACCCACTCGTCTGCGCCGCATTCAACGCCGACTTTGACGGCGACCAAATGGCTGTTCACGTGCCAATCTCGCTTGAAGCGCAAATGGAAGCACGTACCCTCATGTTGGCGTCGAACAACATCTTGTTCCCCGCCTCCGGCGAGCCGTCGATTGTGCCGTCGCAAGATATCGTCTTGGGCCTGTACTACATGACGCGTGAGCGCGTCGCGGCCAAAGGTGAAGGCTCGATGTTCATCAACGTCGCCGAAGCGCAACGCGCCTACGAGACTGGTGAAGTTTCACTCAACGCCAAGGTGTTGGTACGTATTTCCGAGACCGATAAAGATGAGAAGGGTGAAGTTTTCTCGCGCGTCAAGCGCTACGAGACCACCGTGGGCCGCGCCATTTTGTCGGAGATTTTGCCGCCAGGATTGCCGTTCCCGCACGTCAACAAGGCCCTGAAGAAAAAAGAAATCTCGAAGATCATCAACGCGTCGTTCCGTCGCTGCGGTATCCGCGAGACAGTGATCTTTACCGACCAGTTGATGTACACCGGTTTCACCTACGCAACGCGTGCAGGCCTGTCGATTTCGATCGACGACATGTTGGTGCCGCCGCAAAAGAAAGAGATCATCGCGACCGCCGAACAAGAGGTCAAAGAAATCGAAGCGCAGTACACCTCTGGTTTGGTCACCCAGGGTGAACGCTACAACAAGGTGGTGGACATCTGGGGCCGTGCAGGCGATCAGGTTGCCAAGGCCATGATGGAGCAGCTTGGTTCCGAGCCGGTGACAACGCTCGACGGCAAGCAGACCACGCAGGAGTCGTTCAACGCGATTTACATGATGGCGGACTCCGGTGCGCGCGGTTCGGTTGCACAGATCCGCCAGTTGGCGGGGATGCGCGGCCTGATGGCCAAGCCGGATGGCTCGATTATCGAGACACCTATTACGGCCAACTTCCGTGAAGGCTTGAACGTGTTGCAGTACTTCATCTCGACCCACGGCGCGCGTAAGGGCTTGGCGGATACGGCGTTGAAGACCGCCAATTCCGGCTACCTGACGCGTCGCTTGGTGGACGTGACGCAAGACTTGGTGGTGATTGAGGACGACTGCAAGACCGAAAACGGCTTGGCTGTGAAGGCTCTGGTCGAAGGCGGCGAAGTGGTTGAAGCGTTGCGCGAACGCATTCTCGGGCGTGTTGCGCAGGGTGATGTGTTGCACCCCGAGTCTGGCACGGTCATCGTTGCATCTGGTGTCATGATGGATGAAGACGCAATGGACGAAATCGATGCCGCTGGTATTGATGAAGTCAAAGTGCGTACGCCGCTGACGTGTGACACTCGTTACGGCTTGTGTGC
>JAYVUH010000448.1:0-6472 GCA_043788115.1 Burkholderiales bacterium | reverse complement strand
CAAAAACGTAAACCCAAAGGGCGCGTCCGAACTTCGCGAGCGACCGATTTGGCCGATTCGACCAGTACAGTCCCTCTGCGTCAATTCGAAAAACAGTCTGCGCCACCCAAAATCACCCGATTCGGTCGATTCAGTACCAGCTCAACACGGCTAGGGAACCTCTGATTAAGTCCATTTCGTCGTCATACGTTGTTGCTCGCATAAAAATATTTCCTTACATATCAAACCTATGCGGCTTCAATATTTTTATGCTCGCGCCTAGTCTGACTTAGAACTGAACTTAATCAGAGGTTCCCTAGTACCCAATTGCCCCAATTTTATCGCACCTGAGGCACCTCCGGCAACGGAGAACACCGGAATTTCGATATCCGGAGAAACCCTTGGCCGCAGCTGAAGTCTAGATCGCTACTGCAGCAGCTGGTTATCGGCGGGCGGCGAGTTGTCGTCCGGTCCCGCCATCGGGTTCTCCATGGTGGAACCGGGAATCGCGTACCGATCCGTCGCCCATGCCCCGAGATCAAGTAATTTGCACCGTTCACTGCAAAACGGCCGAAAGCGATTTTCCAGAGAGTACGCGGAGAGCCCACTGCATTGAGGACAGCGGATCTGTGTAGGCCGTTTAACAAGCGATTCAGGCATCAAGTGATTCCGTTAAAGGCTGCAATAGGCTAGGTCGAACTCGACGTCGCTTTCATAGACTTTGGTACGCTGAACGCTGCCGGGCAGGATGAATCGAATATTGAGCGCGTATTTATTCGCGCTGATCTCCGGAACGCAGGCTAGTTCATTCGGGATTGATAGCCTCAGCATATGGGCCGCACGTTCCATCGGCATTTGCTGGAACACGCCGCGGTAGGCGACCAGCGGGAGAGTTTTGCCACTTTCACGCAGCACACGCAGGACAATTCGAAGCGCTGCGCCAATCGACGTCAACGGTTCTAACCAATGCAGCAGATCCGTCCGGCGCGTCTCATCCGTACCATGCAGCCAGTGGTGATAGGAAGGCAGGTCAAACTCGCATGTCCCACCTGGGATTGCGGCCCTTTGTTTGATGGTCATCAGCCACTCGTTTTCGCGCAGATGCTGGCCGGTTTTCCCCGCAGAGGCCAACAGCGCAGCGAATGTTTCCTCAATTTCTGCGACGACATCATCGAGTTTTTCGACAGAGATCGCGGGATTTGAGCGCAACGCCTCCAGAAAGAGCCTCTGGCGATCCAGCTCTTGGAGCAGGTCGGATTTCAGGTCGCCTCGGCTCGATACCTCGAGAATTTCAAAAAGAGCGGTGAGCGCGGCTTGATGGTCGAGCGGTGTCGACTTGGCCACAAAGAAAGCCACCCTATCGTAGAGGTCTTCAAGCCGCAGTAGCGTGCGGATACGCTCGTTCAGCGGATATTCGTAGATGATCACGGACGGCGTTGGCTCACGATATCGCCTCGCCACTCAAACGGGCAAGAATGCGCCACATTGTGAACCATCCCCATCCGCTTCGCAAATCCGTCTACACCAGACTTGCCGCGACATAGCGTTCATGCAGTCTGGCAACCGCGTCTTTAAGCGCCTCCGGTCTGCCCGGGTTGGCGATCACGTCATCTGCCAACTGCGCACGGATGGCTCTGGGCAGCTGTGCGTTGACCACACGGAAAATTTCGGAAGGGGCGAGACCCGAGCGAGCCTGTACCCGCGACACTTGAAGCCCGACTGGGCAATCGACGGCCAGGCTGCGCCAGATGACCGAGCGAAACGACATCCGATCAAACAAAAGTGGTACCGCAAGCATGCAATATGAGAGCCGGTAACGCTTATCGGCGCGGATAGCGGCAAGCGAGCCCATCGATTCCGTCAGAATCATCGGGTGCAGGATGCCTTCCAGTTGTCGCTTGGCCGTCGCATCCGCAAACACCTTTGCCCGCATACGGGGGCGGTCGAGTGCGCCTCGGTCATCAATAAACTCAGCGCCAAACAACTGCCTGATCCGGCCAATCGCCAAGCCATCCGCGCCGGTTTGTTCATGCGCAATCCGGTCGGTGTCGACGACTCGCACGCCGAGGTCTGCGAACAAATCGGCGACGACCGTCTTGCCAGCCCCGATTCCACCGGTCAAACCAACGACTTTCAAGATTTACCTCTCAAGAATGGCCAATCGCCCAGTACCACCTGTTGATGTCAGCCCCCCAAATGAGCGCGATCAATCCGGCCGCCGCCAGATAGGGGCCGAACGGGATCTTGGCGCCTTTTTCCCTGCCGTAGACCAGTATGCCGATGACACCAACCACCGCTCCAACGGCTGCGGACAGCAATATGACCTGTCCGAGCATTTGCCAGCCGAGCCACGCACCGATCGCAGCAAGCAACTTGAAGTCGCCATAGCCCATCCCTTCCTTGCCGGTCATGAGCTTGAAAAGCCAATACACAGACCACAGCGCCAGATACCCCGCGACCGCGCCGATCACGGCAGAGGGCAGCGATGAAAACACACCAAAAACATTCACCAGCAGCCCCAACCAGAGCAGCGGAAGTGTGATGTCGTCTGGCAACAAGGTGGTATCGGCGTCGATAAACGTCAGCGCGACCATCGACCACGCGAACACAATCGCACACGTGGCTTGCAGACTGACGCCGAACTTCCACGCCATGAAAGCAGTCAATAGCGCGGTCAGCGCCTCGATCGCCGGATAGCGCAGACTAATACGCGTTTTGCAGGCCGAACACTTACCGCCAAGCACCGCGTAACTCAGCAGCGGAATATTTTCCAGGGCGGTGATCTGATGGCCGCACGACGGGCAGCCTGAACGTGGAACGATCAGGTTGTACTTGGCGACCGGCTTGGTGGCGAGCTTCTCAGCCTCTTCCGGATGCAGGTACTCTGTGCATTGCTGCTTCCAGTCGGCTTCCATCATTTTTGGCAGCCGATGGATCACCACGTTGAGAAAACTGCCGACCATTAAGCCGAGGACGGCGAGCGTGCCGATGTAAAACACTGGGGTTGCGCGAAACGCGTCTATAAGTTCCATCGTCAATTCTTAGGGAAGCTCTGATTAAGTTCAGTTCTGATGAAACTACTAGCCATTCCACTTGGCCACCAAAAGGCGGTGGCCAGGTGACTGGTGATAAGCCAGACTAGGCGCCGCAGTTGCCACGCGCGCAAAAATATCGACGCCGCATATGTCGGACATGTAAGGAAATATTTTTTGGTTGGGCAACAACCTCATTTGGCAAAACCGAAGCGACGAAATAGACTCAATCAGAGCTTCCTTGTTGGTGCGCCCGGCGCAACGACAGGCAAACGTGGGCCGCCCGTTTGGTCGGGGAGCGCCACAATCTGTTGCCGTACCCCGCGCGGTCTGCAATGGCGAGCGAGCAAATCTGCCGCCGTAGGCTTCAGACAACCTGACCCATCTTGAAGATTGGCAGGTACATAGCGATGACGAGTCCGCCGATCAGCACGCCGAGCACGGCCATAATCAGCGGTTCCATCAGGCTCGATAGCGCATCGACCGCATCGTCAACTTCGCGCTCGAAAAAGTCCGCCACTTTGCCCAGCATGCCGTCAAGCGCACCTGATTCCTCACCGATGGCGCACATCTGCAGCACCATATTTGGGAACACACCGCTGTTTTGCATCGCTACCGTGAGACTTGATCCGGTCGACACTTCCTGCTGGATTTTTTTTGTCGCCATCATATACACGCGATTGCCAGATGCGCCTGCCACCGAGTCCAACGCTTCAACCAAAGGCACGCCTGCGGCAAACATGGTCGACAGCGTCCGCGTCCAGCGCGCGATAGTGGCTTTGCGAACCATGTCGCCAACGACCGGCAGCTTCAGCATCAACCGATCCATGGCGAACTGCATGGCTTCGCTGCGCTTGAGGGAATTCAAGAACAGCCAAATCGCCCCCCCGATACCACTGAAAATGAGGTACCAGTAGGACGTAAATATCTCCGATATCTGCATCACGATCAGCGTCGGCGCGGGGAGGTTGGCGCCGAACCCAGCAAAGAGTTCCTTGAACTGCGGGATCACGAAAATCATGATGACAGCCGTTACGACGAACGCCACGACCAGAATAGAAATTGGATAAAACAGGGCCTTCTTGATCTTGCCGCGAATGGCAAGCATCTTTTCCTTGTAGAGCGCGAGGCGCTCCAACAACTGGTCGAGAATACCCGCCTGCTCGCCAGCGCCAATCAGATTACAAAACAGATTGTCGAAGTAGAGCGGGTACTTACGGAAGGCTTGGGCGAGACTTGCGCCGGTTTCAACTTCAGTCTTGATGTCCAGCAATAAACGTGTCACCGATGGGTTGCTGTGCCCCTTGGCGACGATATCGAACGCCTGCAGGAGTGGCACACCCGCCTTCATCATGACCGCAAGTTGCCGGGTGAAGAACGTAATGTCCATATCGGTAATTCTCTTGCCGCCGCCACTCGATGCTTTCTTGATTTTGGCATTCTGGATGCCCTGTCGGCGTAGCGTCGCGTTAACGATGCTCTCGCCAGACGCGCTCATTTCGCCTTTGACCTGCTTGCCAGTCTTGTCTTTTCCTTCCCAAGTGTAGCGGTAGACTTTGACGTCTTTTGATGGTTTTGCGACAGCTGCCATAAGTTACTCCTTCGCCTTCTCTGTGCCGCGCGCCAACGAAAAAACGCTGACAACGCGATCAAGCTGGGTACGTATCTGACAACTACTCATTGGTAACTGACTCCACTTCCTCAAGTGAGGTCAGGCCTGCTCGAACCTTTTTCAGCCCCGATCGGCGCAGGTCTGCGACACCTTCGCGATCAGCCTGATCGGCAATATCAATAGCCGTACCGTTCTTCATGATGATGCGCGTCATCTCTTCGGTGATTGGCATGACCTGATAAATGCCGCAACGCCCCTTGTACCCGCTATTCTTGCATATGTCGCAGCCAACCGGACCATAGGGCTGCCAGGTACCATCGAGTTCGTCGGGCTGAAATCCAGCCCGTATCAACGCCTCTTGGGGGATATCGAGCGGCCGCTTACACGAGCATAGCTTGCGGGCCAGGCGCTGCGCTGTGATCATAATCACACTGGTGGCAATATTGAAGGGCGCGATTCCCATATTCATCAACCGCGTGAGGGTCGATGGCGCATCGTTTGTATGCAGTGTCGAGAGTACCAGATGGCCGGTTTGCGCGGCCTTGATGGCGATCTCGCCTGTCTCAATATCGCGAATTTCGCCAACCATGATGATGTCAGGGTCTTGTCGAAGAAACGATTTCAACGCCACCGAGAATGACAGGCCGGCCTTTTCGTTGACATTGACCTGATTGATGCCCGGCAGGTTGATCTCGGCGGGATCCTCGGCAGTCGAGATGTTGATGCCGGGCTTGTTGAGGATGTTCAGGCAGGTGTAGAGCGATACCGTCTTGCCGGAGCCCGTCGGCCCAGTCACCAGCACCATGCCATAAGGGCGGCCGATGGCATGTAAGAGGGCCTTTTGTTGCTCCGGCTCGTAGCCGAGCGCCTCAATGCCTAGCGTTGCACTCGATGGATCAAGTATCCGCATACAGATCTTCTCGCCAAACAACGTTGGCAAGGTCGATACGCGAAAATCGATCGCTCTAGTTGCCGAGAGCCGTAACTTCATGCGGCCGTCCTGCGGGATACGTTTCTCGGAAATATCCATTTTCGAGATCACCTTAATCCGCGATGCAAGTTTTTCCTTGATCGCCAGCGGCGGCTGCGCAACGTCATACAAGATGCCGTCAGTTCGGTAGCGAATGCGGAAAAATTTCTCGTAGGGCTCGAAGTGGATATCCGACGCACCGCTGTTAATAGCGTCAAGCAGCACCTTTTGTACATATTTCACAACCGGCGCGTCGTCGATTTCCTCAAACGCTGCGGCCGCATCCGCTTGCGCATCTGCCGCAACGGTATCGCCACCCAGATCGATGTTTTCAAGGGCTGTGTCATCCCCGATCATACTGTCGAGCGCTTTCGCACCGCTCTCGCCAAAGCGTTTTAGCAGAACCGCAAGCTTGTCTTCCTCGACGACAATTGGCTCGACGGTAGCCCCGGTCGCGAATTTCAGTGCCGAAAACGTTTCGTCGTTGGTCGGGTCGGAAGTGGCGACGTATAGCCGATTACCGCGCTTATGCAACGGAATCACGCGCTGCGATCCGATCAACTTGGTGTCGATCAGATTGGTCGGTAGCAAGTCGACGTCAACTGTCTGCAAATCAAGCGTCGGGACGCCGAAGGTTGCCGAAGCAAACGAGGCAACGTCCCGTGCTGACACTTTGTTCGAATGCACCAACTGCTCGATAAACGTGATGCCCGCTTTCTTGGCATCTGCCTGGACGGCATTCGCATCGGCCTGGACGAGCTTCCCCTGTTGCACCAGTGCGCGCCCCAGTGGACTCAGTACGGAAGATAGCGCAGCGGACATGCTTTCCTAAAAAGTCGATCAAGAAATGTTATCAAACAACATGATGCAATACTGATA
>JAYVUH010000447.1:0-5660 GCA_043788115.1 Burkholderiales bacterium | reverse complement strand
CCGGCTTGCCGGGGTTTTTTTCATTGAGCCCTCAGCTTGCTGAGGGCTTTTTCATTTCTGCCTCGGCTTGCCGGGACGTTTTCTCGGCCTATGCGTGGCGTTTTTCTTCATGGCGCTAACGAACAAGGTAAGGGGCCGCGCGCTCTTGCGCGGTCCCAGTGAGCGAAGCGAACAGCTTGACCGACTTGTTAGAGGGCTTCATTTCTTCGCCGACTGAGCCAAATCGATTGCAATCAGTTCATCTACGTTGGCCTTCATTCGTGACGTCAGCCGTTTGCACGCAATGCGCGCTATCACGGCTGCCGCGACAAACAATCCACCGGCCAACCCAATGGCGATGGGCTGCGATTGAAGCGAAAGTGGTTGAACATCCGGTGGCGTGAGATTGGCCGCAATTTGTAACAGAAATGTGAGGAGCAAGAGGGCCGCGCCGACGATGTACTCGGCACGCTGTGCCGAAATTGACGAGGCCAAATGCTTATTCACGTCCCAGTATGTTGCGGCGATCTCGAAGATAGTCTTCGCATTCAGTTGCAAAGTACCCAATGCAAAGAACGACGCCGACAGCGCTCCGGCGCCGGCAGCGAGGAGGTTCAAGAATGTCGCCAGTGTCATAAAAGCCCTCTAACTAAATGTAGAGAGCACAGAGTCTCCCTACCATTCCGCGCTGTCTCCCTATCATTCCAGAAGGAACACGAAAAAAACGCTTGCAATCAATTGCTTCGCGCATAATGCTGTATGTGTATACAGTCATAACACTTTCACGTTTTCCGGCGGGCATGGTTCCTCGTCAAACGGTCAGCGTGGGTTAAATAATTTCAGTCTATCAATGCATGGCCGCCGCTGCAACCGCCCAAAACTTGCGCGCTGCGGGACGGATTCCAGTGACCGCTTTGTAGAAAACTCTATGACCGCAGATGGCCAACTCCGGACATCCACGTCTGCCCAAACTAGCCACTCGTCTCACGGTAAATTCCGGATACGACTTTCTATTGAAGTCTCTGGCTACCGGGGTTTTGCAATCAGGTCCCGCGCGGGCTTCAACAGTCTCCGCGCTATTGATCAATCGATTGTTTGTAGCGCTGCTTTTCCTCTTCGGCCTTGATCACGTCCTTGATCTCGCGAATCACGCCACCCACGTCGGCGCGTCGTTGATTCCGCGCAAAGCGGCCGGTGAGCACACTATCCGGTAGCAGTTTTCCCGTTTTGTAGAGCGCCCAGATTTCACCGCCGTAGTCGCTCGTCAAGAGTTCAGGCGCAAAGCGGCCGAACCAGATCGCCAGATTCAGGATGTCGCGCTCCAGCAACCGCTCGGCGCTGTTATTGCCCGCCGCGTCGACCGCCTGCGGCAAATCGATAATGACCGGCCCATCTCCGCTGACCAGTACGTTGTACTCAGACAAGTCACCGTGGATGACGCCCGCGCAAAGCATCAACACAACTTGGCGAATCAACATGGCGTGGTATTCGCGCGCCTTCTCTTCGGTGAGTTCCACATCGTTCAAACGCGGCGCGGCATTGCCGTCGGCATCGGTAACGAGTTCCATGATCAGTACGCCGTTGAGAAAGTTGTAGGCTTTCGGCACACGCACACCTGCCGCTGCCAAGCGGTACAGCGCATCGACCTCAGCACTCTGCCAAGCATCTTCCATCTGGGCGCGGCCAAAGCGTGAGCCTTTGTCCATCGCGCGTGCGCGGCGGCTGTTTTTCACCTTGCGGCCCTCGGTGTATTGCACCGCCTGCCGGAAGCTTCGCTTGTTGGCTTCCTTGTACATCTTCGCGCATCGAACGTCGTCGCCACAACGCACCACGTACACGGTCGCCTCTTTGCCGCTCATGAGCTGACGGATCACATCGTCAATCAATCCTTCTTCAACCAGCGGGAGCAGTCGCGCGGGAATTTTCATTTTCAGTTTGTGGATGGATGATCGGGTGCGAACAGTTTGTCATACGCCGCCAGCAATGTCTGATGCATGGCACTTCCATGCATATCCGCGCCAAGCGGTTCCAGCCCGAAGAATTTGTCGCGCCCGTCGAGCAATGCCTCGGCCTGGCGCACGTTGGCCTCTCCATACAGCAGCACCATTGAGCGCCGGTAGTCGGCCGCATCATCGACGTTTAGCAAGCTCTCGACGCATCGATACACCAACCGGCGCTGCGATGACATATCGGCAAAGTGGTGAATCCAATCGCAGCCTTCCAAAATGGCTTCTTCGTCACCCACCACTAGCGCGAGCAGCGTCTTTAGCTCACCAATGCGCAATTGCTTCCACACGGTATTGTCCGGCACGGCCAGGCCGAGGATTTCCCACAGCGGCCGGTCGTCACCCATGTTGATGGTTTGTAGATCGGCGAGCAATTCTTCGGCCTCGGCTTTGCTCAGTTCATGCAATCGCACCAGCTCGGGGCGGATGGTGTTGCCGACGCTGTTGTTCTCCCACTCGAGGTCTTCGACAGGATAAATCTCGGACATGCCGGGCACCAGAATGCGGCAGCTGTACGCGCCTTGCTCGCTGAAGTCGGCAATGTAAATGTCACGCCCTTCTTTGTGAATTGCATCGACCAGCCATTGATAATCCTCAGCGGTGGTGGTGCTGAAGTTCCAATCGGCGAACGGAAAATCCGGCGTGTCGCGCATGAAGTTCCAGCTGATCACACCGCTCGAATCGACAAAATGAATCTCAAGATTATTGACCGCGTTGATCTCTTCCATGTCGAAGCCCGGCTCCGGAAACCCTTCAAGCGCATCTAGCCGTCGGCCTTGTAGCAGCTCGGTCATGGCGCGTTCCAGAGCAATCTCGAAGCGCGGATGTGCGCCGTAGCTGGAAAAAACACCTTGGTCCTTCGGGTGCACCAGCGTGACGTTCATCACCGGATACTGGCCGCCGAGCGACGCGTCTTTCACAAGAATGCCAAAGCCCGCTGCACGCAGGCCGTCAATGCCGGCGCGGATATTCGGGAAACGTCCAATCACGTCATCCGGCACTTCCGGCAGACACAGCCCCTCGCTGATGATGCGGTACTTGACGTATCGCTCAAAAATTTCCGACAGCGCCTGGGTGCGCGCTTCCTTTTCCGTATTGCCTGCCGCCATGCCGTTACTGACGTACAGATTGCCGATGATGTTCACGGGGATATAGGTTGTTTCGCCATCTCGCAAGCGCAGGTAGGGCAGGGCGCAGATGCCGCGCTCGACGTTGCCAGAATTCAAGTCGACCAGCACGTCGGCATCGATCTCACCTTCGGGGTTGTAGAAGGCGTGCAGCGCAGGATTGAGCATCGCTGCCGGCCACTTACCGTCGTCCGCTGGCTGAAACCAGCGCTCTTGCGGATAGTGGACGAACGGGCGGTTGGCACGCGTCTCGCCCAGATAGAAATGCGTCCAGAAATAGTGGGTGCCAAGCCGCTCGAAAAATTCACCGTAGGCACTGGCGCGCGCAGCCAACTCGGTGGCACCCTTGCCGTTGGAAAACAACATCGGGCAGTCGTTGTCTTTCATGTGCGTCGACCAAATGCCGTCGACTTCATGCAACAACGAGGATTCATTCAAGCGAAAGCCACGCGCCGCGAGCTTGGCCTGCATGGTGACGATGGTCGATTCGAGCGAGGCGTCTTTGCCTGCGATAAAAGTATTGGCGGTATTGGCAGTGTTGGCGGTCATGATTGGTCGCTATTGGGTGGGCGCATCGTGGCAATGCGAGGGCGACGCAAAAGGAATCGCGAGGCAATGAAGTATCGAAAGCAGGCCGCAGACTACCCTGATTCGGCACCTACGGCGTATGGACGTTGGAAAAAAGCGAAACGCCTTATTCGGCGCGCACTTTCAGTCATAAATGGCTGGAAACGCCCGCCCTGCATTGACTTTTAACTTTGCCAAAAGGCGCAGCCACGGCGTCTATCTGACGTTTGGCCCCATCGCACCCGTCGTTCGCAACGCCGCGACGGGTGTGATTAGTCCCTGTTGGCAGACATGGCAGCACTCCGGGCAGTCGCGCATTCCACGCTCGCCAACGCCGGCATTGATAGTCGAGGTATGTACCGTTCGCTGCCCGATCGGTCCAGCGACACTCTGCACCGTCATCCATGCGCCCCAACAAATTTTTTCACCGTCAACGCAGTCAATCTTCAGTTGTTGGACGGCCGCGTCCGGACGCAGCGAATAGGCTTTCGTTTTGGCTGGCCAATGTCGCAACGACTCGCCACGCGAGAACAGCTTGAGGCTCAAGGCGCGCTCAGTGTCGTTGACGAACTGAAACGTCATTTCAGCCGCGCCGACACGGCTGGTCGCGCTCGTCAACAACACGATGGCCAGCATGAACGTGACGCGGACTAGATTCGACATGGCAGCCTCTCTCACAAAACGATAATGTAAGCCGTACTATGCCGCAGGAAGGTGTACGCCGGCATTCCGACGCAGCAGCAACCATCCGGCTGCCAACGCCACAATCATCAAAAACGGTATCGCCGCGTAGTTAAGGATTGTCCATCCGTTCGCCGTCAACAACAATCCCGAACTGAACGACGACGTGGCTGTGGTGACAAACACGAGTAAGTCATGCAGCCCCTGTGCCTTGGCTTTTTCGGCAGGCAGGTAGGTTTCGGTGAGCAAGGTCGAGCCACCGACAAACATGAAGTTCCAACCGAGCCCAAGCAACACCAAAGACCACCAGAAGTGCGCCACACTGATCCCCGCGACTGACACCGCCAGACACACGCACATCAACGCCACGCCAGCAAGGATTACCGGCAGCACACCGAATCGCTTGATGACGCTGCCAGTGAAAAACGACGGCGCAAACATCGCAATCACGTGCGCAGAAATCACGTTTGCCGCGTCGTTGTATGGGTGTCCGCAGACGCCCATCGCCAGCGGGGTGGCGGTCATCAGCAGACTCATGATGCCGTAGCCCAGCGCGCTGGTGAGCGTGGCCACCACGAACACTGGCTGCATGGCGATGGATGAGAGTGGGCGTGGGGCCGCAGCGTTCGCATCCACCTTCAGGGCGGGCATTCGGAGCAAACTCAGGAGCACCGCCGTCAATAGGCAGAACACCATGAGCGACGCGTAGGAGGCAAGAAACTCGGTGGACGCCAGATGGCGTGTCCATTTCGACAGCGCCGGGCCGACAATACCGCCGACCAAGCCACCGGCCACCACCAACGAGATCGCATTGGCCTTGAAGTCGGGTGCGGCGGCGTCTGCGGCGGCAAACCGGTAGAACTGCCCGAATGCCCCGTAGATACCCAGCACGAAGGTGCCAAAACAAAGCATCGCCATGCTTTGTTGGTACACGCCAAGTGTGGCAATCGCGCCACCGATCAGGCCGCAGAGCGTGCCAATCAGAAACCCCGCGCGCCGACCGATACGTTGCATGAGTTGCGAGGCGGGCATCGCCAGCAGCGCCGAGCCAATAATCTGGGTGGTGACCGGCAGCGTGGCGAACGATTTGTCGGCGGCCAAGTGATAACCGACCAAGCCGTTGAGCGCGATCAGAGTGACATTATTTGTGAAAAGTAGCGCTTGGGCGGACGACAGCAACGCGATGTTGCGTTGCTGGAAAGGAAGGCGGGACAAGTGAGCCTTTTCGGGTGGGGATCCCCTAGATGATAGCGGAGCAACTTGCCCACGGCCCGCGATCACTCGCGCGGCGTTCCTGCGG
>JAYVUH010000446.1:0-3838 GCA_043788115.1 Burkholderiales bacterium | reverse complement strand
CTTGCGAACTACACACAGCTGCAAGGCAAACCACTTTCCTACAACAACCTCGCCGATGCAGACGCCGCTTGGCAGTGTTGTCGCAGCTTTGATGTGCCGGCGTGCGTCATTGTCAAACACGCCAACCCGTGCGGCGTGGCCATCGCCGCCGACACGCTCACCGCCTATCAGCGCGCCTTCGAGACCGATCCGACCTCAGCCTTCGGCGGCATCATTTCGTTCAACCGCGACGTTAATGGTGCCACTGCCGAAGCCGTATCGAAGCAATTTGTGGAAGTGCTGTTAGCCCCTTCCTTCAGCGCGGCCGCTCGCAAGGTGTTGGCTGCCAAACAGAATGTGCGGCTGCTGACGATTCCCCTTCTGCCAACGGTCGCTGACATCGACATGAAGCGCGTCGGCGGCGGTTTACTAGTGCAATCATCGGACGACTTTGATGTATCCCGCTTGAAAGTGGTCAGCAGGAAGAAACCAAGTGCTGAAGAAATGAACGACCTCATTTTTGCCTTCCGCGTGGCGAAGTTTGTAAAATCAAACGCCATCGTGTTTTGCCGCTACGGCATGACGCTAGGCGTTGGCGCGGGACAAATGAGCCGTGTGGACTCCACCAAAATCGCGGCCATTAAGGCCCGCAACGCTGGCCTCTCACTGCAAGGCTCGGTGGCCGCGTCTGACGCGTTCTTTCCGTTTCGCGATGGACTTGATGTCATCGCCGAGGCGGGTGCCACGGCGGTCATCCAGCCGGGCGGCTCAATGCGTGATGACGAAGTGATCAAAGCGGCGGACGGGCACGGCATCGCGATGGTGATGACCGGCATGCGGCATTTCAAGCACTAAATGCCTCATATCGCTACTGCGCTTGGCCTTGCGTTGTTGCTCAAGGCCTCACAATCCTCATGCATACCGCATACATTCCGGTTGCTCGCCCTTTCGCGCCTAGCCACGCCTCCGCTTGTGACGCGATCTGAGGTATTCAGAGCGTTGCCAGCCCCATGAAACTCCTTGTCATCGGCTCCGGCGGCCGCGAACACGCTCTGGCTTGGCGGCTTGCGCAAAACAACAAGGTACAGCTCGTTTACGTCGCGCCGGGCAATGCCGGCACCGCGCATGAAGATGGCTTGATCAACGTTGATATCACCGACATCAGCGAACTCCTTGCGTTTGCCAAGCAGCAAAACATTTATCTGACGGTGGTCGGCCCCGAGGCACCACTGGCGGCAGGCGTCGTCGATTTGTTTCGCGCAGCGGGCATGAAGATTTTCGGCCCGACCAAAGCGGCGGCGCAGTTGGAGTCGTCAAAAGATTTCGCCAAGCAATTCATGATGCGCCATCAAATTCCCACCGCGCGCTACGCGACCTTTACCGACGCCGCCGCCGCACGCGCTTATGTCGAGGCCGAGGGCGCGCCGATCGTCATCAAGGCCGACGGCCTCGCGGCAGGTAAAGGTGTGGTGGTGGCGATGACATTGGCAGAGGCGCTGGCGGCGATTGACGTGATGTTGGGTGACTCACCCTCCTCCCCCCCAGCCCCTCACTCCCTAAAGGGACTCCCTGCGGTCGCCGCTGCGGGAGAGGGTAGCCAACGTCAAACCCCTCCCACAATTGGGGGAGAGGGGAGAAGAGTTGTCATCGAAGAATTCATGGAAGGCGAAGAAGCGAGCTTCATCTGCATGTGCGATGGCAAGTCTGCTTTGCCATTTGCATCCTCGCAGGACCACAAACGCATCTTCGACAACGATCAAGGGCCGAACACCGGCGGTATGGGCGCTTACTCACCAGCGCCGGTGGTAACGCCAGAGGTCCACGCCAGGGTAATGCGCGAAGTGATCAACCCGACCTTAAAGGCGATGGCGGCAGAAGGTGCACCGTTCACCGGCTTCCTGTATGCAGGCTTGATGATCGATCCCAGCGGAAAATCGCGTGTGGTCGAATTCAACGCGCGCATGGGTGACCCGGAGACGCAGCCGATTATGATGCGATTGAAAACTGATTTTCTGTCGCTGGTGGAAGCCGCAATCGATGAGAAGCTTGATGTCACCGAGGCCGAGTGGGACCGCCGCGCGGCGCTCGGCGTGGTGGTGGCGGCGGCCAACTATCCTGACACGCCGACCAAAGGCGATGCCATCACCGGGCTACCAAACGCAACAGATGACGCCAGAGTGTTTCACGCCGGCACGACGGAACGCGACGGCAACGTCGTCACCAACGGTGGCCGCGTCCTCTGCGTGACAGCTCTCGGTGATACGGTCAAGATCGCGCAGCGACGCGCCTACGATATGCTCGCACCGATTCGCTTTGCCGGAATGCAGTATCGGAAGGACATTGGCTATCGGGCGATCGGCCGCCGAGGCTAGTACAGAAATCCAACCGCGCCATTCGGCGCGCACTTTCAAGGCAAAATGCCTGAAAGTGCCCGTCCCTAATGCTGTTTTGCCCACAACACTTGGCATATGAATCCAACCGCCGTCCGCGAATACCTGCTCAATCTGCAAGCGTCCATCGTCGAAAAAATGGAGTTGCTCGATGGCGGCACGTTCATTCGCGATGAATGGCTGCGGCCGCAGGGCGGTGGTGGCATTTCGCGCGTTATTGAAGACAGCAACGTGCTGGAACGTGGCGGCGTGCTGTTTTCGCATGTTCTCGGTGACCAGTTGCCGCCCTCCGCCGCGGCCAACCGTCCAGACATTGCCGGTCGGCCGTGGGAGGCGATGGGCGTGTCGCTGGTGCTGCATCCGCGCAATCCGTATGTACCGACCGTACACATGAACGTGCGTTTCTTTATGGCCAAGGTTCCACCCTCTCCCGTCGAGGGAGAGGGAGATGTTTTTTGGTTCGGCGGCGGCATGGATCTCACGCCGTACTACGGGTTTGAAGAAGACTGTGTGCACTTTCATCAAGTCAACAAGCAAGCGCTTGACGCACTCAACCCAGAGTACTACCCACGCTACAAGAAGTGGTGCGACGAGTATTTCTGGCTCAAGCACCGGAACGAGCCGCGCGGGATTGGTGGCGTGTTCTTCGACGACGTTCACGAGGGCGGCTTCACCCAAGCCTTCGCGCTACAACGCGCGGTGGGCGATGCGTTCCTCAATGCTTACGCGCCGATTGTCGAGCGTCGCTGCAAGACGCCATTTGGTGCGCGTGAAAAAGACTGGCAGTTGTATCGACGCGGCCGCTATGTCGAGTTCAATCTGGTGTGGGATCGCGGTACGCACTTCGGCTTGCAGTCCGGCGGTCGCACCGAGTCGATTCTGGCGTCGATGCCACCGCAAGCCAACTGGCGCTACAACTGGTCTCCCAATGCAGGTACGCCGGAAGCGGCGCTGACGAAAAACTTCATCAACGGGCGCGACTGGGTGTAGGGTGCGCCGACACCGGTGCCGTCAGCCAGTAGCGGGGTGGTCACCATACAAGCACCGTCCCGCATTGCGCTACGCTCCATGACGGGCTACACCGTTAATATTTGATTCATGGTTTGGAAATGGAATTATTTGTCGTCGGGCGGCGGCGGTTCTGGTCGAAGGCTTTTGTGCTTCTTCAGCGCCGCGCGAATCAGCAAGTGGGCCGATACGGGCGCAGTGAGAAAGATAAACAGCGCGATCAACAACTCGTGAACGCTTACACTGCGGGTGGCGAAGCTGAAATAGAGCATCGAGGCGATCAACATCGACCCGACACCTAGGGTCGATGCTTTAGTCGGGCCGTGGATGCGCATCAGAAAATCGCCGAGCTTGGCGAGTCCGTAGGAGCCGATCAATGCAAATACGGCGCCAACGACAATGAACGCCGCGATCAACAGATCAAGCCACATAGGCATCATTCGACGATATCTCCCTGACGC
>JAYVUH010000445.1:0-4079 GCA_043788115.1 Burkholderiales bacterium | reverse complement strand
AGCGGATGGGTGATGTAGGGCTCGCCGGATTTGCGCGTCTGACCTTCATGGGCAACGCGCGCCATCTCGAAAGCCGCCTCGACCTTGGCCAAGTCGGCGGGTTTGAGGTAGGTTGAGATGATCGATTTGAGGGACGTCGCATGCGACATCGCCAGCGGGCCCAATTCAGGCGGCCCGATCAAGCCTGCCGTGGCGACGATGACCGGTGCGCTGGTGGGGTCGATCGCGGGTGGGCGCTGGGCTTCACCTGGCACGGCATGCGAAGGACTGGTGTTCGGCATATCGAATCAACGTCCTTCGCGCAGGAAAACTACATGTCGGCAGGCACCGTCGGCAGGCTCGGTGCTTGCGGTTTCAAAATATCGGCTTTGATATGACCTGCCGCCATCTCGCGCAGCGCGACAACGCAGGGCTTGTCCTTGCCCGGGTCAACATAGGGCGCCGAGCCCAGTGCCAACTGGCGCGCGCGCGTGGTTGCGGCGAGGGTCAGCTCAAAACGGTTTGGAAAGAACTTAACGCAGTCTTCAACGGTAATACGGGCCATCGTGAAACTCCAGACTTCGATCAAAAAACGGTGGGAAAATCTTGCGGATACGCTACCAACGGCACCCGGCGGGCGACGGCGGAACAAACTCGGTTGGTTACTTCAGCAAATCGGCGTGTCGCGCAATTTGCCGGGAAGCGGTCAGTTGGCACGCCCGCGCAACAGCGGAGAAATCGTCCAAAGCCGCGCTAAAGTCTTCATTAATAATAACATAATCGGCTTTATGGACGTGTTTCAGGTCCTCGCGGGCCTCGCCAAGCCGTCGCTGGATGACTTCCGGTGAGTCCTTGCCGCGCTTGACCAAGCGTCGCTGCAGCTCCTCAATAGAGGGCGGCAAGATGTAGATATAGATCATGTCCGAGAAGATTTTTTTCACCGATCTTGCGCCCTGCCAGTCGATTTCAAGCACAACGTCGGCACCGGCTGCGCGGCGGGACTCGATCCACTTGCGTGACGTGCCATAGAGGTTTCCGTACACCTCGGCGTGCTCCAGAAATTCGTCGGCGGCGATCAGCGCTTCAAACTTTTCGCGCGTCACAAAATAATATTCGCCACCGTCAACCTCGCCAGCGCGTGGAGGGCGTGTGGTGTACGAAATCGACAGTGCGATGCTCGGATTGCGCTTAAGCAACCCGGCGACGAGGCTTGACTTGCCGGCCCCCGATGGCGCTACAACGGTAAAAAGGCAACCTGTCATTGGCGGTTCAACTCACTCGATGTTCTGGATTTGTTCGCGCATTTGCTCGATTAGAACTTTGAGTTCGATCGAGACATTGGTCGATTCAGTCGATACCGACTTCGAGCCCAGCGTATTCGACTCGCGGTTGAGTTCTTGCATGAGAAAATCGAGGCGCTTACCGATGGCGCCGCCGCTCTTGAGGACGCGCCGTACTTCGCTGGTGTGTGCGACCAAACGGTTGAGCTCTTCAGCGATGTCGATGCGCGAGGCGAATAACACCACTTCCTGCTTGAGTCGGTCGTCGCTGGCCGCGTGCAGACTGGCGTCTGCAATTTTCTGCTTCAGCTTGTCTTCATAGGCCGTGACCATTTGTGGAATCAACGGTGCCACCTGCTTCACCAGGGCATCGATGGCGTCGAGTCGGTCGATCAGCATCTGGGCAAGTTTTCCGCCTTCTCGTACGCGAGTTGCACTAAGTTCAGTGACGGCGGTGGCGAACAGCGCGAGTAGCGGCTCTTTAATAGTCTCGGCCGACAATTCGGCGCTGGCCAGCACGCCGGGCGCGTGCATGATTTCCCACACGGAAAGCGAAGTCGCGCTAAATGTTGCGAGGATGTTTCGCTGGGTTTCAGCCAGATCAACCAATGCTGCGGCGTTCAATCCGCCGCGATTCAGGGTCGGGTCGGTGGTCAAGGTGACACGGCAGTCAACTTTGCCGCGAGTCAGGGTCGCCGCCAGTTGTTCGCGCATGGCTCCTTCAAGCGCGCGGATATCCTCGGCCATGCGCGTCTGAAATTCCAGATAACGATGATTAACCGATTTGAGCTCGATGGCGATCCGGCCGCCGGGCACATCCCCGGTAACCGCTGCGAAGCCGGTCATGCTTTTTACAGGTTGGGCCATGACAATTGAAGGTGTTTGCTGAAATTTCCGAAACCCGGAACCCCGCGCGGGATCGACTCAAAGCGGGTGCAAGCAGAGCACGTCCGATGCGGCGTCAACAGGCGTATTGAGGCACAATTATAGCTTACGGTCGTGCCTGCTTCGCTGTCGGCCGGGGATATGCGCTAAGGCAGCGCCACCTGTTACAAAATTATCTACGAGGATCGCCGACCGGAGCATTGCCGCTGGCACAATCAATGGCATCACAATCCAACCAGCCGCTGCCTGAGGGCTACCAACTACAGAATTACACCATCGACAAGGTGCTCTCGTCGGGCGGGTTTTCGATCGTCTATCTGGCGCACGATGAAACCGGCACGTCTTACGCGATCAAAGAGTATCTGCCAGCCGCGCTGGTGGTGCGATCGGATGGCGCTGAGGTCGGCGTCAACTCGGACGACAATCTTTCGGTGTTCAGGCACGGCCTGAAGTGTTTTTTTGAGGAAGGCCGCTCGTTGGCGATGATCGCCCATCCGAATATCATCCGCGTGGAGAACTTTTTCCGCGCCAATGAAACCGTCTACATGGTTATGCAGTATGTGCGCGGCCGAACGCTGCAATTTCACATTCAACGGCACCGGCATGAATTTTCAGAGGGCTTCATCCGCCGCATCTTTGCCCATCTGCTCAACGGACTGCGCGAAGTACATGCCAACAAGTTGCTGCACCTCGATATCAAGCCGACAAACATCTACATCACCATGGAAGGTAAGCCGGTGCTGCTCGATTTTGGCGCGGCGCGGCAAGCGCTTACCGAGGACGCACCAAAACTGCGGCCGATGTATACAGCAGGTTACGCCGCGACCGAGCAATACACGCATCAGGAACACATGGGGCCGTGGACCGATATCTATGCGGTGGGCGCGACCATGTACAGCAGCATCGGTGGAGCGTATCCGCAACCTGCCAACGAGCGCTTGCTTGACGACCAGATGGTGCCGTTGCGTAGTCTGGCGTGCGCAACGTACTCGGAAGATCTGTACGACATCGTCGACTGGTGCTTAAAGCTCGACCATATGTCGCGCCCACAGTCGGCATTCGAATTACAGAGAGCGCTGATGAAAGACGCGACCGAATGGCGCGCGGATGTCGCCGCCGATGATTCCGAGACGAGTTTTACCTATCGGCTCAAGGCCACGCTCAACAAGAAACTTTTCTAATGCGGTTTACGGTCTTTCAGGATAGCCAAATCGGCGGCCGCAAGGTCAATCAGGATCGGCTCGCCTATTCATATTCAAAAGACGCGTTGTTGATGGTGATTGCCGACGGTATGGGGGGGCACGCGCACGGCGAAATTGCCGCTGAAATTGCGGTCAACACGCTCAACAATCGCTTTCAGGCCGAGGCACGCACAGCGGTGCGGCGGCCAAAGGACTTCCTCGAAAGCGCTATCCATGCGGCACATCGGGCGATCGTTGCCTTCGCAGACAAGAACGACATGCTCGAGTGTCCGCGTACCACTATTGTCGCCGTGATTTTGCAAAACGGTGTCGCGCGGTGGGCGCATGTCGGCGATTCGCGGTTGTATTTTTTCCGTGGTGGCCGGCTGGCTATTGCCTCGCAGGACCATTCGCGGGTGCAGCAAATGATTGATGCCGGCATCATTACGCCGGAACAGGCTGCCGTCCATCCCGACCGCAACAAGATATACAACTGTCTGGGCGGTGTGCTGCCACCGACCGTCACGCATTCCGAAGAGTGGGCGTTACAGGTTGGCGATAGTTTGTGGCTGTCAACCGATGGGTTCTGGGGGCCGCTTAGCGCCAGCTATATTTCTGAAAGACTGGTGAGCGAAGACATTCTGACGCTGGTGCCGAAGCTGATGGATGAAGCTGAGCGCAAGGCCGGCGCCGATTCGGACAATCTGTCGGTCGTTGCGCTCACCTGGGAGAAGCAGGAAGGGGAAGGGGCCGA
>JAYVUH010000444.1:0-27559 GCA_043788115.1 Burkholderiales bacterium | reverse complement strand
CAGCTTGAAACTGCGCTCGGCCAGGTCAAGCTCCTGACGGGCATGTCAACTGCGCTGCAGGAAGCGTTTCTGGATAACTCCCTGTCGATCATTGAGCAGGGCCGCTCTGCTGATCAAGTCACCGGCATGGTGAACGCCTGGCAGCTTGGAGACCCGCAGCTGATGCTTGAACTTGCCGATGACGTCGCACGCGGGCAGCGCGAGTCGGATCAGATCAACCAAATCTTACTTTGGGGCCGTCACACCTCTATGCTGGAAAAAATTGAGACGTACCTAGCTAGTGGAGACACGCATTTTGTTGCGGTGGGTTCGCTGCATCTGGTGGGGCCAAAGGGGTTGGTGAGCTTGCTCGAGAAGCGGGGGTATAAGGCCCGCCAACTCTAGGTAGGGTCTGATCAAGTTCATTCAATTCATCTTGCGGCGACATCGGGGCATCTGCGTCGTTTTGCTTCTCGTGCGGTAGCCCGGCAGCGCACCTTCGTCGCATGCCTAGCAGCTGCCCCGATCTCTCCACAATCTGAACCAAAGCAACTTAATCAGACCCTCCCTAGTGCGTCGCGGGGGCAGTCCGTTTTTTTCGGTGGTCCGGGGTTGAAAATTCTTGATCTGCCCAAATTTGCGATGCAAACCTTGTTGGTGACACGCAACCTATTGGAAGAAAATCGATCATGACCGCAACAGTCGCACAAGCCCCCAAAGAAACCCTCGCCTTCCAGACCGAGGTCAAGCAACTGCTCAAGTTGATGATTCACTCGCTGTACTCAAACCGCGAGATCTTCCTGCGTGAGCTCATTTCCAACGCGTCAGACGCTGCCGACAAGTTGCGTTTTGAAGCGGTCACCACGCCAGCGCTGTTTGAAAAGGATAGCGAGCTAAAGATCCGCGTGGCCTTCGACAAAGATGCCGGTACCATTACCATCGCCGACAACGGCGTTGGTATGTCACGTGACGAAGTCGTGACCAACATTGGCACCATCGCTAAGTCGGGTACCAAAGAGTTCTTCTCGCGGCTATCCGGCGATCAGCAAAAGGACGCCCATCTCATCGGTCAATTTGGCGTGGGTTTCTACTCTGCGTTTATCGTTGCTGACCGCGTGACTCTTACCACCCGCCGTGCCGGTGACGCCGTTGCGGCAGGCGTACGCTGGGAGTCGGCTGGCGACGGCGAGTTCACACTCGAATCCGTCGACATGGCCGCGCGAGGCACCGAGATCGTATTGCACTTGAAGGATGACGCGAAAGAATTCCTCGACGACTGGCGCATCAAGAGCGTGATTCGAAAGTATTCAGATCACATTCAACTGCCGATCGTGATGAAAAAGTCGGAGTGGGATGAGGCTGCCAAGGCGCAGGTCATCCGTGAGGAAGACGAGACCATCAATCAAGCCAGCGCCATCTGGACCCGCCCTAAGGCAGACATTACCGACGAGCAATATCAAGAGTTCTACAAGCACGTGTCACACGACTGGCAGCCGCCCTTGGCATGGACGCACGCCAAAGTCGAAGGCCGTCAGGAATACACCGAACTGCTGTACGTACCGTCACAAGCGCCATTCGATATGTTTGACCGTGAACGCAAACACGGCCTGAAACTCTATGTGCGCCGTGTGTTCATCATGGAAGACGCCGAGCAGCTACTGCCGCGCTACCTGCGCTTCATCAAAGGCGTGGTCGACTCCAACGATCTGCCGCTGAACGTTTCACGCGAGATTCTGCAAGAGTCAAAGGATGTCGATGCGATTCGCGCGGGTTGCGTCAAGAAGGTGCTCGCATTGCTCGAGGATCTGGGCGGCAGCGAGGCACAGGGCGACAAGGAGAAATACGCGAAGTTTTGGACGGCGTTCGGCCGCGTGTTCAAAGAGGGTATGGGAGAGGATTTCGCGAACAAAGATCGCATTGCCAAGTTGGTACGTTTTAGTTCGACACACGTTGACGGGGTTGAGCAAACCGTCTCGTTCGCCGATTACGTCTCGCGCATGAAGAACGGTCAGGAGAAGATCTACTACGTAACGGCCGACAGCCTGATCGGCGCGCGCAACAGCCCGCACCTCGAAGTGTTTAAGAAGAAGGGCATTGAGGTGCTGCTGCTGACTGAGTCTGTTGATGAATGGTGGCTGGGCTCGGTTGATGAATTTGACGGAAAGAAGCTCCAATCCGTGGCAAAAGGCGACCTTGACCTCGGTGTTTTGGCTGACGAAGAGCAGAAGAAAGCGGCCGAGAAAGTCGCCGAGGACTTGAAGCCACTCGTCGAGAAGCTCAAGGCGGCGTTGGGTGAACGTGTCAAGGAGGTGCGCGTGACACATCGCCTTACCGAGTCGCCCGCGTGTCTGGTCGTTGACGAGCATGAACTGTCGGGCAACCTCGAGCGCATGCTCAAGGCGGCCGGGCAGCAGGTGAATTCTGTGAAGCCGATTCTCGAAATCAATCCCGAGCACCCGCTGGTGGCGAAGATCAAAGCCGAGGAAGCGTCATCGCGCTTTGATGATTTGGCGCTGGTGTTGTTTGAGCAGTCCCTGTTAGCTGAAGGTGGTCAGCTTGAGGACCCGGCGGGGTTTGTGAAGCGGGTGAATTTGTTGATGTTAGGGTAGTTGGTCGCAGCCGGTGGCGAGGCCATCCCGGTGGCTGCCGGAATACCAATCTAAACGCTTGCGGCAAGCGCCCATTCAACGTGTTCAACGACCAGGGGGCCTGCTTGCGGCAACTCGGCGAGTAAGGCTTGACGCACCGCTGCTCTGTCTTGGGTTTGTAACGCCTCTGATCGCAGCGCATTCCCCATCGCCACCGCCAGATTCCGACGCCACTGCTCGTAGCCGATGCGCCGAATGGCGCTGCCTTCCATGCGCTCTAGCCACTGCACTTCGGTCCAAGCCCACAGTTCCAGCAGTGAAATATCGTCCAATCCATGGCGCACGGCGAAGTCTTTTTCGACGGCGACCTGAGCGTATTTGTTCCAGGGGCAGACTAGCTGACAATCATCGCAACCATAGATGCGGTTTCCAATTGCTTCGCGAAACTCGACCGGGATCGATCCTTTGTGTTCGATGGTCAGATAGGAAATACAGCGTCGGGCGTCAAGCTGGTAGGGGGCTACGATGGCCTGCGTCGGGCACACGTCGATGCATTTCGTGCAACTGCCGCAATGTTCGGTGGTTGGTGCGTCGATCGGCAATGGCAGGTTCACATAGATCTCGCCGAGAAAAAATATCGACCCCGCATCGCGGTTGAGTAGCAGCGTGTGTTTACCGCGCCAGCCGATGCCGGCTTTGCTGGCAAGGGCGACCTCCATTACCGGTGCGGAATCGGTGAACACGCGGTACGCGAAACCATCACCCACTTCGGCCGAAATCTTGTCCGCCAGTTCCTGCAGTTTGCGGCGCAACACCTTGTGGTAGTCGCGGCCGAGTGCATAGCGGGAGACGAACGCGGCCTTGCTGTCTTCGATGACGCTCCAGCTTTCCTTTGATTCCGGTGCCTCATAGTTAAGTCGCACGGTGATCACGCGCACAGTTCCCGGCACGATCGCCGCGGGTTTTGCGCGGGTTTCTCCATGACGAGCCATATAATCCATGCTGCCGTGGAAGCCCGCTGCTAGCCAATGCATGAGTTGTTCAGACTCGGCAGTCAGGTCGGTATCCGCAACCCCAACTTGCTGAAATCCTAATGCCTCGCCCCATCGCTTGATGTCAGTGCCGAGTCGTTGGAAGTCAGTTTTTTCCATCACCGCAGTCTATCGGATGACCGAACTTTCAACGCTGGCGATTGATTTGCAAGACGAGCGCGCGACAGCGGCCGCCGCACAGAAATTGGCGGCACAACTGGCCGTCGCGGTGGCTCGCGGGCAACTTCCCATCACCATTTTCTTGCGCGGCGATCTTGGCGCGGGCAAAACCACGTTGGTGCGGGGCGTGTTGAGGGCGCTCGGCTTCGAAGGGCGGGTGAAAAGCCCAACATACGGATTGGTTGAAGTTTATGCAATTTCTAGATTAAACTTGTATCACTTTGATTTTTATCGCTTAAAGGATCCGGACGAATGGCACGAGGCTGGCTTTCGCGATTCTGTCACCGAGCGGGCGATCTGTCTGATCGAATGGCCCGAGAATGCGCTCGGGGCACAGGTGCCTCTGCCGACACCGGATTTGGACATCCAACTCATTCCGGACCCAGAGAACGCGAATATGCGTCACGCGATTTTTTCGGCGTCGAGCCCACTGGGTCAAACGCTTCTTCAAGCGCTATCACCTTAGCCCGGGGCGCTGCCCCGGTGGCGACGATCACCGGAGTATCCATCGTGCGGCGCACGTTGCTGGCGTCGGCCAGCGTGCTGCCCTTGCTGGGCTCTTCCCTGCTCGCACAGGCGGCTGCCGCTTCAAAGATCAGTGCCGCGCGCGTCTGGCCAGCCAACGAGTACACGCGCGTCACCTTTGAAGCGTCGGCAGGTTTCAAGTACCAGCATTTTTTCGTGAAGGACCCTGAGCGGCTGGTGCTCGACATTGAAAACGTTGAACTTGGCGAGGCGTTCAAGACGCTGGCCGCTAAAGTCGGCGCGGATGATCCGTACATCAAATCCGTGCGTGTCGGACTCAACCGACCGAATGTGGTGCGCGTGGTGCTTGACCTCAAAACCGAGGTGCTGCCGCAGGTCTTCGCCGTACCGCCGGTGGGTGAGTTTGGTCATCGCTTGATGCTCGACATCTATCCAGCCAAGCCGACCGACTCGATGCTGGCGTTGCTCAACGAGGATACTGCCGCGTTCGGCAAAGGCGATGGCCGGGAAATGCCGCCAGCCAATGCCGCGAAGCCAACTGACCCGGTCAAACCCACTGCCAGCATCGCCACCACACCATCGCCGGACAAGTCTGAAAAGTCGCCACCTGCGGATGCTGCCAAAGACGCTGGCAAGAAGCCAGAGTCGCCCGCCGTCATCGCTGGTAAGAAGCCGCCGAGACCGTTTGTGGTGGTGCTCGATCCGGGCCATGGTGGGGAGGATCCCGGCGCGGTTGGCAAGCGTGGCACGCGCGAAAAGGATGTGGTGCTCACGATCTCGCGTTTGCTCAAGGACAAACTCGGTAGCGATACGCGGTTTCGGATTGCCTTGACGCGCGACGCGGATTTCTTCGTACCTTTGCACCATCGGGTACAGCGGGCAAGACGCTTGAAGGCGGACCTATTTATCAGTGTCCACGCTGATGCCTTCATTCATCCTCAGGCCAATGGCTCGTCGGTGTTTGCGTTGTCCGAGCGCGGCGCGACCTCGACGGCGGCCAAATGGATCGCCAACAAAGAAAATGACGCTGACCTGATCGGTGGCATCAATCTAAATCTGCGTGATCAAGGGCTGGCGCGCATTCTGCTCGACCTGTCGACTACCGCGCAGATCAACGATTCGCTCAAGGTCGGTCGCTACGTCCTCTCTGAGCTTGGCGAAGTGAACCGTCTGCACAAGCCGATCGTCGAGCAGGCGGGATTTGCGGTTTTGAAGGCGCCGGATATTCCGTCGATCTTGATCGAGACGGCGTTCATTTCGAATCCGGAAGAAGAGCGCAAGCTGCGTGATGCGACCTACCAGGACAAGATGGCCGACGCGATCGCCGACGGCGTGCGTACCTACTTCAAGAAAAACCCGGCGCTTGCCCGGGTCTGACCGTCGCCCAGAGTCACCATTCGGCGGGCGTCTTCAGCCAATATGCCTTGGAAACGGCCGACTGATAAGGACCTTGCCGTATTGGTTCTACAACTTCGGCCTCAGGCGGCGACGCGTTGGCTCTCGAGCAGGGCGGTGACCTCAGGTGTCGTCAACGGCTTGGCGAACAGAAAGCCTTGGAACGCATCGCATCCGTGTGTGCGCAGGAATTCCAACTGTGATACTTGTTCGACACCTTCCGCGATAACGCGTAATTTCAGCCGTTTTCCCATGGCAATAATGGCTTCGGTAATCGAGCAGCTGTTGGCGTCTTCCGGGATCTGCGAGATAAAGCTGCGGTCGATCTTCAAGGTCTGCGCCAGCAAACGCTTCAACTGGCCCAGTGAGGAATAGCCGACGCCAAAATCGTCAATGGAGATTGTCGCGCCAAGGCGTCGTAACTCAGTGAGGATTTCAATGGATTGTTCGAGATTCCGCATGGCCATCGTCTCAGTGATCTCAAGATCGATGCGTGACGCCGATATGCCGGATTCGAGCAACGCGGACTTCATTGACGGCAATAGCTTGCGCGATATGAACTGTCGGGGCGACAGATTGACGGACACGGTCAGGTCCCGATAGCCGTCTTGCTCCCACGTTTTGATCTGCATGCATACGGTTCGGAACACCCATTCGCCGAGCGGCACGATGAGGCCCAGTTCCTCGGCGATCGAAATGAAGTCTTTGGGGTAAATTTCGCCGTGCTGAGGATCGTTCCAGCGTAGTAGCGCCTCAAGACCAACAATCGTTCCAGACAGCACGTCGACCTGGGGCTGGTAGCGCAGGAAGAACTCATTGCGTTCGATTCCCCGCCTCAAGCGCGATTCAACTTCGAGTCGCTTGGACAGCAGGAAATTGAGGTCCGAGGTAAAGAATCGCGCCGTATTGCGCCCCGAATCCTTTGCCTGATACATAGCCGAGTCGGCGTGCTTGAGCAGATGCTGGATGTCGGTGGCGTCGTTTGGATAATGGGCAATGCCAATCGACGCGGTCACCGTCAACTCATGGCCGGAAACTTCTATCGGACGCGCGAGCTCTTGGAGGATTTTGCCAGCGACAATCTGGGCAAACTCGGGCTTGTCGAGATCCGGCAAAACGATCACAAATTCATCACCGCCTTCCCGCGAAACGGTGTCGCCTTCGCGTACGACCTTGGTCAGGCGTTTCGAGACCTCGCGCAGCACGTAGTCGCCTGTCTCATGGCCGAGCGTGTCGTTAACCAACTTGAAACGGTCGAGATCGATGAACAGCAGTCCAACGTGGCGTTGCTGGCGTCGCGCCGACAGGATGGCCTGATTCAGGCGATCTTGCATGAGACGACGGTTCGGCAGCCCCGTGAGTGCGTCATGGTGCGCCATGTAGTGGATGGTGCGTTCGGTGTTGAGCCGTTCCGTGACGTCCTGTACCAAGGTGGCAACGCCGACGACGTTGTTATCTTCGTCGACGAGGGGTGTGTTGTACCACTCGGTGTGGATCTCCTCGCCGCGCTTGGTTTTGTTGCCGATCGACACGCGCGTTGAGTGGCGGGTTTGTATTAACTCCACCCACATGCTGGCCAGCCGTTCATTTTCTGTCGGCCCCTCTACCAAGAGGTAGCCTGATTCACCAATCATTTCTGACGCCATATGGCCAAACACGGTCTCCGCTGCCGGATTCCATGACACCACGCGGAATTCCATGTCCCATTCAATGACACCCAACGGCGTGCGTTCGAGGTGCAGCTTCAGGCGTTGAAGCGCCAGCAATTCTGAGCGTTCAGCTTTGCGCCGATCAACGGATTCCTGTTCGAGCGCGCGGTTGGCGGCTTCGACACGCGCTTTCTCTTCCTCCAGACGCATTGCGATCAGCACATTGTCGAATCGCGCAGTGAGTGAGTCGAGCAACGCCTTGTGTACTTTGCTGTGGACGACCACCAAGAGGCCTGCCAGTACTGCGATCACAGCACCGATCAATGAGCCGACGCCGGCACCCAGCCCCATCGTGATCGCGCCCATCGGTAGCAGCGAGACCAGCGCGACCAGCGTAAACAGCGTGCGATGCGGTGCCATATAGGCGACGGCACCGGTAGTCAACAGTGCGACTAACATCATCACCGGCAACTGCGTAGGCCCGGCTTTCGGCAATAACAGTGACCCCATCAAGCCCCACAGCGCCGCCATCAACAGCGTAGCGACGACGAATTTCATTTCCCAGCCCGACAAATTTTCAGGGCTTGGATTGGCGCGGATAAACATCTTGTAGAGCGCGTAGCGGCCGAGCATCACCACGATCGCGCCGATGAACCAGAAGAAAAGTTCAGGACGTTGACCGAGCTCGTTCCACAAGATCGCGCCCAACAGAAACGTGACCATCAATTCGGCGAGGTAGCCTACCAACGAGAAACGGTATAGCAGACGAACTTGTTCAGCGAAAATGTGCTTCGCCACAAACGCGCGATCTTGCGCTGACACGGGCGCAACGTGGGTCAACCTAGGCTTCGCCGAATTGACGTCGGCAGATTCGGCGGGGGCGGGGTGCTGAACTGGAGTGGCCAAGAGCCGTACTTTCTTATTTTCGCGTGCGCGATTGCCGCACGCAACCTGAATGAATCGATTGCAGCCCAACCGCGTTGGGAGCGATGTGTTCGTTGCTTTTCGTCCCAGATTCCACCCTCGTCACACTGCACCTTGATAAGATTGCGCAAGTGATTATTCCATCAGGGCTAAACGTTAGTGTTTTCCCCTACCATCGTCAAGCGGGATGGGGCGTAAATCAGAGAAAACCGAGGTATATCACCTAAATGCGGTATGGATATCCCAAATTGGGAGGTATTTCAAGCCCTCAGACGTCTGCGGGGACGATGACCCTGGGGTTGAACGCAAAAGACAAAATAAGCGCAACGCGAGTCAAAACGAGCAAAATGGTCCTCCCTAAGATCCACCGTTCCGACCTTGCTGCCCGAACCGTGGAGGCGTCACAGCGTCTAACCGGTCTGGGTTTGCCGTCGCGCCAACAAATTTTCAATGATGAACACCATCCAGCTTTTGCCTGAACTACTGATCAACCAGATTGCGGCAGGCGAGGTCGTCGAGCGCCCGGCGTCTGTCGTAAAGGAACTCATCGAAAACAGTTTGGACGCGGGCGCGACTGAAATTAGCGTCGAACTCATTCAAGGTGGCATCAAGCGTATACGCGTCGCCGACAACGGTGTCGGGATCGCGCAGGAACAGCTGGCGCTTGCCGTAGCCCGCCATGCGACTTCAAAGATTCGCAGTCTTGACGATCTCGAGCGGGTTGCCTCGATGGGTTTTCGCGGCGAAGCGCTCGCCAGCCTCGGCGCCATTTCCAGACTGACGCTGACGTCACGTCTAATGGATGTTGCGCATGCCTTTCAGTTACAGGTGCTCGGTGGCGAAGTGGCTGCAACGATGCCAGCGGCACTGGCTGTGGGCACCGTTGTCGAAGCAGAGGACCTGTTCTTCAACACGCCTGCGCGGCGCAAGTTTATGAAGACCGAGAGCACCGAGTTCGGCCACGCCGACGACGCGACAAGCAGAATTGCCCTAGCATTCCCGGCGGTGGCGATTTCGCTGACGCACAACGGACGTCGTTCATGGTCGCATCCCGCGCAGGACGCCGAGGCGCGCGTGATGGCCATCATGGGAGACGAATTCGCTGGCTCATCAGTGACTATTTCCCAGCAGCAGCCGATGTTTGGTCTGTCCGGATATATCGCGCTGCCCCGGTATTCGCGAGCCGGTCGCGAACAGCAGTATGTGTTCGTCAACGGCCGGTTTGTGCGCGACAAATTGCTCCAGCATGCGATTCGACAGGCCTATGCAGACGTATTGCATCACCAGCGGCAACCGGTGTATGCGCTGTTTTTATCGATCAGTCCTGAACTGGTGGATGTCAATGTGCATCCGGCCAAGGCGGAAGTACGTTTCCGCGATTCGCGCGGGGTCCATCAATTTGTATTTCATGCGCTCAACAAAGCCCTATCGCAATCGAGTGCAGAAGTCTCCAGCCCGCTTGCTGATCCGCTCCGGTACGCCTCGATGGGGCTCGCCGCGGTCGGTGGGCAACTATCGATGCCCACGCAACAACCGGCGACGGACCACGCGTTTTACACGACCGCAAGGGCAGGTTTTGGTGCCGCCCGAACTGGGGACGCTCCGTCCAGGGTGGGTGAGCCCAACCGATTTTATGAAGTGCTGCGGGGCGCAACAGTCGGCGCACCGTTGACGGTCGTGACAGCGCAAACGGACTCGCCGCCGCTGGGCTTCGCGATCGCGCAATTGCATGGCATCTATGTACTTGCGCAGAATGCCATCGGATTGGTGCTGGTCGACATGCATGCGGCGCACGAGCGGATTCTCTACGAAAAATTCAAGAACGAAGTCGATTCCGGTACCACGGCATCGCAGCCGCTGCTGGCGCCGATCGCGTTCGCGTTGAGCCAGCGTGAACGCACCGTGCTTGAGGAAAACCGCGCGCTACTGGCGGGATTCGGCTTCGAGTTTGGCGACCTTAGTCCCAACGAGATCGCCATTCGTGCGGTGCCCGCGATACTTGATCGACGTGAGCCCCGCGACCTACTGCGTGAACTGATGACGGATTTGGCCGAGCACGGCGCGTCGCGCGCGGCTGAGGAACGGCGTGATCGTATTCTGTCGACCATGGCCTGCCACGCGGCGGTACGCGCCAACCGCCAGCTCGCGATTCCCGAAATGAACGCGTTGCTACGGCAAATGGAAGAAACCGAGCGTAGTGGTCAGTGCAATCACGGCAGGCCGACTTGGTACCAGTTCGCCTTGTCCGACCTAGATCGCTTGTTCATGCGCGGGCGCTAGCCGCTGCCGTCCAGACGCGACCGCTATGGATCACCCTGCCGTCCTGTTTCTGCTCGGCCCGACCGCGTCGGGCAAGACTGCGCTGGCCTGCGAGCTAGTCGATGCGCTAGCTGACGAATTTCGAATTGAGCTGGTGAGTGTCGACTCGGCGTTGGTTTATCGTGAGATGAATATTGGCACGGCGAAGCCAGACGACGGCTTACTTGCCCGATACCCGCATCACTTGATCGATCTGATTGCGCCGACTGAGACCTATTCTGCCGCAGACTTTCGGCGCGATGCTCTGGTTGCGACGGCCGAGATTGTCGGGCGCGGGAATGTGCCGCTGCTTGTTGGTGGCACGATGATGTACGTGAAAGCCCTCATCGACGGGCTCAGCAGTTTGCCGCCAGCCGATTCATCGGTCCGAGCGGCCATCGAAGCCGATGCGCTGCGATTGGGTTGGCCCGCAATGCATGCACGCCTAGCGTCGATCGACCCGACGACGGCCACGCGGCTATCGCCGAACGACAGCCAGCGTATACAACGAGCACTTGAGGTCCATCAGATCACAGGTGTGCCAATTTCGACGCTACAAACGCGCGATGCAACGGCCGACAAAAAAAACGCAGCCCCCGCGTTTCCGTTTGCAACCGCGACCTTCGCCTTGCTACCTTCACACCGCCCAAGCTTGCACGAGCGTATTGGACGAAGGTTTGATGCGATGCTAGCGGCTGGTTTTGTCAATGAGGTTCGGCGGCTGCGTACGCAATATCGACTGCTGCCCGACATGCCGTCGATGCGCGCTGTCGGGTATCGACAGATATGGCGGTTTCTCGACGGAGAAATCAGTCAAGACGCGATGCGTGAACAAGCGGTGGCGGCCACGCGTCAACTCGCCAAACGGCAGATGACTTGGCTGCGCTCGATGCCCGGTATTGACGCCGTGGATTGCCTGGATCCGTTGTCACTATCGGTGGTGATCAACCGCGCGCGCAAGCACCTGCAAACATTCGCTCGACCCTGACCGACTAGGCGTGCGGGGTCGACTTGATTTCTGCTTCTGCCTCGCCGTCGTGAAAACGCAGAATCACGCGGTCAGTCGGCTCGAGGCCTGCGCGTTGGGTGACAAGCTGGTGCGCCGGCGTGCTTCGCGTCACCATCGCATAGCCCCTTAGCAATACCTCCTGGGGATTTAGCAACGATAGGGCTTGACGGTGCCTAGTTAGAGCCTGTTGGCGTACCTCTTGGAGGCGAACGTTGGCATTCTTCAGCGCCAGCGCCGCCACCTTTAACGATTCTCGGTAACGCGCCAACCCTGAGTAGCGCACCGCAAGGCGGGATTGTTGTCGCAACAGCCGCTGCCGCTGCGTGGCGCGAATGAAATCATGGCTGCGTCTAAGGCGGCTGCGGAACTGGCTGAGTGCGGCGCGATCTCGTGCGAGTCGTTGTTCAGGTGAAACCAGTCCGCGTGAGGCCACATCGAGCCGTTGCTGCAGCCGCGCGAAGAGTCGAAGCAGGGTGCGTTGCACCTGGGCCGCTTGTTGGGCGACGCCCGCACGTAATTTGATGGTGTCCGGCGACAACATTTCAGCGGCGGCTGTCGGCGTGGGTGCGCGAACGTCGGCGACGAAATCGCAGATGGTGAAATCGGTTTCATGGCCAACGCCGGAGACGACAGGAATTTGCGTTTCCGTTTGCAGGCGATAAAGCGCACGCGCCACGACTTCCTCGTTGAACGACCATAGGTCTTCGGCGGCGCCGCCACCCCGACAAATCAGCAGCGCGTCGACCTCCTGACGCATCCTTGCCGTGTCAATGGCAGCGCCAATTTCGCGCGCCGCGTCCGCCCCCTGTACTGCGGTTGGGTAAATGATGATATCAATCATCGGCGCCCGACGCGCGAAAGTTGTCAGTACATCGCGCAGTGCGGCGGCCCTAGTCGAGGTGACAATACCCACTGCGTTTGGAAAGTACGGTAGGGATCTCTTGCGATTTTCGTCAAACAAACCCTCAGCGGCGAGCTTTCGCTTCAACCGCTCGAAGGCTTCGAACTGCGCGCCCACACCGGCACGCCGCATCATTTCCACGCCCAATTGGAATTCGCCGCGGGCTTCGTACAACGACGGCAGCGCGCGAACGTCTACTTGAATCCCGTTTTCCGGCGTGAAGGTAACCGTTTGGGCGCGGTTGCGAAACATGACGCAACGCACTTGAGCGGCGTCGTCCTTAAGTGAAAAGTACCAGTGTCCGCTCGCCGCGCGCATCACGTTGGAGAGTTCACCGCGCACCCACCGCAGCGCAAAGTTAACCTCGAGCAAGTCTTTGACGGAGCGATTCAGTTCCGAAACCGAAATGGGTTCGGCATTGCGGGCATCCACCGCCTCTTTCGGCGCTGAACGCCCTGAACCGAACGCCGGCGTGGGGTTTCGAGGGTTTGGGAGCGTTTGAAACAACGGTAAATCGTCAGATTCCATCCACCGAATGCTATCACTGCGATGCACCCGCCGTGGCGTACCGATCACCCACCCGCAATGACCCTGGTGGTTTACGTAAGTAGTTGAGAATTAAATGAATTTTTTTCGGTCAAAAAATAAGCGAAAAGAAAAAAACCGTTACAGTTTCGTGACTTAGGTACGTACGCCAGCCTCAATTCACAGACTTATCCACAATAGCTGTGGATGAAATGCAACGGCACTCGTGAAAGTCTCCCACCCATCGGCCCGTCCCGACCAAATCGGCTGGAATCGCCCGCCCGGCCTGGGTTTCGTGCACGCCTCGTCGGTAGGAGTGCGAGGCGGAACCCGTGACGTATGAGAACCGGAATGGAGGGCAGATACGTTAAACTTTACTGACGTTATTGCGGACACGCGAGGCGCACACCTGGAGACTCCATTGTTATCGATCATTCAAGCAGCGGGCTGGACCATCTGGTTCATCATTTTGTGTTCCGTGATTTGTTTCGCCATCATAGGCGAACGCTTCTGGACGCTGCGGCGCAAGACGGTGTTGCCCCCCAACCTGTTTGCCGATACCGTCGAGGCCTTTCGATTGCAGGGCTCGACCCCAGAGTTACTTGAAAAACTTCGTGCTAATTCCTTTCTTGGTCGCGTGTTTGCCGCCGGCATTTCCAATGTGGCATCTTCGCGCGATGTCATGAAAGAGTCGATGGAAGAGGCTGGTCGGGCCGTGATGGTCGACATGGAGAGATTCCTTACCGGGCTCGGTACCATTTCTACCGTGGCACCGCTGTTGGGGCTGTTTGGTACCGTGATCGGCATGATCGATATTTTTGGTGCCAGTGGTCCGCAGGGGCAAAACCCCGCGCAATTAGCGCTCGGTATTTCAGTCGCGCTATACAACACCGCGGCAGGTATTGCCGTTGCGGTACCGGCACTGATCTTTTATCGCCACTTCCGCGGCAAGGTGGATGTGATGGTCATCGACATGGAGCAACAGGGCATCAAGCTGGTCGAGACGTTGCACGGAGAGCGTAAGTGAATTTCAGGCGCGGCCGCGTTCGTGAAGAGCCGGAGATCAACTTCATCCCGTTGATCGATTTGCTCCTAGTCATTCTGATTTTTGTGATGGTGACCACGACCTACTCGAAATATGCCGAGCTGCAGATCAATCTGCCAGAAGCGTCGGCAGAAAAAGCGCCAGAGCGTCCGCAAGTACTCAATATTGCCGTCGACGCCAGTGGCAGGTATGCGATCAACAATACCGCCACAAACTTTAACGGCATCCCGGCTTTCGCCAACGCGCTGCGCGAAGCGGCGAATGCCGCGCAGATGAAAGACCCCGTCATCGCCATCGGTGCCGATGCTGGCGCTACCCACCAGGCGGTCGTCAACGTCATGGAAGCGGCGCGAGTTGTGGGTTTCACCAAGATTTCCTTCACCACGCAAACCAAGAGTAAGTAGCTTTCTAATGGCGTCTCGCCTGGAAGCATTTTTCGTGCGTGAGTGGCAGCGCGTTTCTGTCTGGCAAGTCCTACTGCAGCCACTAGCGTGGCTGTTTGCATTCTTGGCCGCGATCAGGCGACTGGGCTTTAAGGCCGGCTTGGTGCCCACGCACCGCCTTGCCAAGCCGGTGGTCATCGTTGGCAATATCAGTGTAGGCGGGACCGGAAAGACACCGTTGGTATTGGCGCTCGTGAAGCGCCTTCAAGCGCAAGGGAATCGGCCCGGTATTGTGACGCGGGGCTATACGCCGAGCGCGCGCAAAGTTCGCCGCGCAGACCGCGTGGATACGCAAAGCGGGTCTACTCTCATGCAAGGCGAACGCGTTGATTTCAGCGATGAAGCAGCGCTACTAGCACAACGCACCGATGCGCCGGTCTATGTGGGTGCGAATCGGCTGGGCGCGGCAACGCGAATGCTGGCTGACGAACCGGACGTCAACGTTGTGTTGAGCGATGATGGCTTGCAGCACTATCGGCTGCAACGTGATCTCGAAATCGCGGTGGTCGATGCCGCGCGGGCATTCGGCAATGGATTTCGCTTGCCGGCGGGGCCGCTTCGTGAACCTGTTTCGCGTCTTACATTGGTTGATTGCGTGGTATTAAATAGTACGATCATTGGTGTGCGGTGCGTGAGCACAATGGCTGAAATCGCCCGTCAAGTAGATAGTTTGCGTTCCTATTTGCGCGCATGCGACGTGCCGATTTTTGAGATGACCTACGGTAACGAACGCATGGTTCGGTTGATAAACGATGAAAGTCAATCGACCGAGCAAACCGGTGTGGATGGTGGTATTTCGCCTGCAGCATTCTTGCAGCAGGTTGCTCGCAAACGGGTCACAGCGGTTGCGGGCATTGGAAATCCAGAACGATTCTTCGACCACCTGGGCGCGCTGGGAATAAAGCTGACCGATCAACGCGCATTTCCGGATCATCATCCGTTCGCGGTGGTGGATTTGAGCACTATCGAGGCCGACATCATCCTGATGACCGAGAAGGACGCAGTAAAATGCTACCAGTTTGATGACCCGCGCCTGTGGATGATGCGCGTTGATGCGAAGTTGCCGGATACTTTCTATGAATTTGTGCTGAAGAAACTTGACCATGTCGCTAGATCCAAAACTGCTTGAAATTCTGGTTTGCCCGATTACCAAGGGTCCGCTGACGATGTCGGCCGACAAGTCAGAGCTTATTTCTTGGTCGGCACGTCTCGCGTATCCGATCCGCGACGGTATCCCCATCATGCTCGCGGATGAGGCGCGTGAACTCGGCGTCGATGAAGTTCGCAAATCCTGATGCCGAGCGCCAGCGCACCTTGGTTGCCGTGTCGGTGAGGATGTGACACTATGACCGCATTCATCTGTGTGATTCCGGCGCGCCTTCGTTCTACGCGCTTGCCTGATAAGCCGCTCGCGGACATCGGTGGCAAGCCGATGATCGTGCGAGTGGCAGCGCGCGCGCAGGCCTCCGCAGCAACCGCTGTAATCGTTGCCGCCGACCATCCGGATGTCCATGCTGCCTGTGTCGCCCATCACCTCACTGTGTTAATGACGCGGGAAGACCACGTTTCGGGTACTGATCGGCTGGCTGAGGCTGTTCAACAGTTGGGCCTCGACGACGACGCCATTGTCGTCAACGTGCAGGGCGATGAGCCGCTGATTGATCCGCAGCTGATCAATGCCGTGGCGTCGACCTTGGACAAGGTGCCGACGGCGGCAATTGCCACCGCCGCGCACCGTATCCGTGCCGCTGCTGACTTTTTCAATCCAAATGTGGTGAAGGTGGTGTGCAACGCCGCGGGCATTGCGCAGTACTTCAGCCGTGCACCAATTCCCTATCCGCGCGACGTCGCGGCGGGCTTGGGCGCAGGCAGTGCCGGGGACGTGCTATTGCCCGCGAGCCTGCATGCGCTGCGCCATGTCGGTATCTATGCTTACCGCGCCGGGTTCTTGAAGCGTTACGCCGAGCTGGTGCCAGCACCGGCAGAGCAGGCCGAGGCGCTGGAACAGTTACGCGCGATGCATCACGGCTACCAGATCGCGGTGCTGGATTGGCAGGGGGCGGTCGCACCAGGTGTTGATACGCTGGAAGATTTGCAGCGTGTGCGGGCGCTGCTGCTGTGATTGGTGGCGCGGATCATCAACGGATACACCTCAAAACACGGTTAAAATCAGGCTCTGTCGGAAACATACAATAAAAGGTAAGTCATGCGAATGATCTTGTTGGGTGGTCCCGGTGCCGGCAAAGGTACGCAGGCGGGCTTCATCAAGGAACATTTCGGTATTCCGCAGATATCCACGGGCGATATGCTGCGCGCCGCCGTCAAGGCGGGCACGCCACTCGGCATCGCCGCCAAGAAAGTGATGGATGCAGGCGCGCTGGTCTCCGATGACATCATCATCGGGCTCGTCAAGGAGCGCATCAAAGAATCCGATTGCGTCAACGGATTCTTGTTCGATGGCTTTCCGCGCACCATCCCGCAGGCAGACGCAATGAAAGCGGGTGGGGTTGGCCTCGACTACGTGGTGGAGATCGCGGTGGACGACGCGGAAATTATCGACCGCATGTCTGGTCGCAGAGTGCATGTGGCATCCGGTCGGGTGTATCACGTCAAATTCAATCCACCGAAAACCCCGGGCAAGGATGACATCAGCGGTGAGGACTTGATCCAGCGCGACGACGACAAAGAAGAGACCGTCAAGAAACGCCTCACCGTGTATCACGATCAGACCAAGCCGCTCATCGGCTACTACGGGGATTGGGCAAAGTCGGGCGCGCCGGGTGCCCCCAAGTATGTTTGTATTCAAGGCGTCGGCAAGATGGAAGAAATTCGTGACAAGATTTTCGCAGTGCTCGAGTAGTCACGCGCCAGACCATGTCAAGCGCTCCTAGGCCAAAAAACGCGTTCTACGCACAATCCGGCGGCGTGACGGCCGTCATCAACGTCTCCGCACAGGCCGTTATCGAGACGGCGCGCAAATACCCAAAAAAAATCGGCAAAGTTTACGCCGGCCGCAACGGCATCATTGGTGCGTTGACCGAAGACTTGATCGACGTTTCCAAAGAGCCGATCGCCAACATCCGTGCGTTGGGACACACGCCGGCCGGTGCATTCGGCTCGTGCCGCTACAAACTGAAGTCTGTGGAACAGAATCGGCGTGAGTATGAACGACTCATTGAAGTCTTCAAGGCGCACAACATCGGTTACTTCTTCTACAACGGCGGCGGCGACTCGGCAGATACCTGCCTGAAGATTTCCCAACTGTCCTCATCAATGGGCTATCCACTGGTCGCCGTGCACGTGCCCAAGACCGTGGATAACGACCTGCCGATCACTGATTGCTCGCCGGGGTTTGGTTCCGTGGCGAAGTACGTTGCGGTGTCAATGCGCGAAGCGGGGCTTGATGTTGCCTCGATGGCAAAGACGTCAACCAAGGTTTTCGTGTTTGAAGTGATGGGCCGACACGCAGGCTGGATTGCTGCGGCAACAGGGTTGGCGGCAGAGACGGTTGGACAGGCGCCACACATCATTCTCTTTCCCGAGATCGTATTCGACCCCAAGGCGTTTATCGCGAAGGTCGACCAGACAGTGAAAAAATTTGGATTTTGCGCTGTGGGGGTCTCGGAGGGCATCAAAGGCGCCGACGGCAAATTCGTTTCGGAGTCCGGCTTGGTGGACGCATTTGGCCATGCGCAGTTGGGCGGTGTCGCACCGGCGATTGCGGATCTGGTGAAGCGCGAGTTGAAGTTGAAGTACCACTGGGCGGTGGCGGACTACCTCCAGCGTGCCGGCCGCCACATCGCGTCGAAGACGGACGTGGCGCAAACCTACGCCCTCGGCAAGGCTGCGGTGGAGTTCGCGGTGAGTGGCATGAATGGCGTGATGCCCGCGATCAAGCGGCTTTCGAGCAAACCATACAAGTGGGAAATCATCGCGGCGCCGCTCGAAAGAGTGGCAAACCACGAAAAGAAAATGCCGCGCGATTTCATCACCAAGGATGGCTTTCACATCACGCAAAAGTGTCGCAATTACCTGCTACCGCTGATTGCTGGCGAGGCATACCCGCCGTATCGAAACGGCCTTCCTGATTACGTGAAATTGAAAAACGTGGCGGTGAAAAAGAAACTGCCGCCGTTTTCAGCGGGCTAACGTCCAGCGTTGGCGCGCATTTCCAGGCGTTGTTGGCCCGATTGGCGACGGCGTTTAGCAGGCGCTGCCAGAGGTCACTTAGCGTTTGCGACTTTTCGGGCCGAGCTTCTTGGCCTTGGCCTGCATTTGGCCGGTTGCGCGCATTTCTTCCTGATGCTTGGTCAAGCGTCGCTCTCTTGGTCGCTGCGGCGGCAACGCGGCTTTGGCGCGCTCCTTCGTTTTTTCGGGGTTTTCGCGCCAAATCACCAACATCTTGCCAATCGACTGTACGGGTGCCGCAGCCAATGCGCTGCAGATTTTCTCCATCCAGTCGGCGCGTTCGGCGCGGTCATCCGTGTTGGCGCGAATTTTGATCAGTTCGTGGGCTTTGAGCGTGCGTTCAATCTCGCGGATAACGCTTGCTGAAAGACCCTTGTCGCCGATAATTATCAGCGGATCGATCATGTGCGCTCTTGCTTTTAGAGCTTGGCGCTGTATAGGGGATAATGTGATGTTCATGGCAGGAGTATAGCGTTCGCCGTCGTACTTCGGTCGGTCGGGCTCTTGTCTCAGAGCAGTGCACAGACAGCCCGCCTTGTTTCCACGTTCCACACCCCTTCGCTAGAGCACCATGTCAAGAGCACGCCCCAAGAACAGCCGCGACTGGGTCAAACGGCACCTGTCCGACCCCTATGTCAAGAAGGCCAACAAGGAAGGCTATCGTTCGCGCTCAGTCTATAAATTGCAGGAGATCGACGCGGCAGAGAAGTTGATCAAACCAGGCATGGTGATCGTCGATCTTGGCTCAGCACCTGGTGGGTGGTCGCAAATGTTGATTGAAAAGCTTGCCAACACCGGCAAAGTGGTCGCGATAGACATGTTGCCGATGGAGCCGATCGAAAAGGTTCACTTTATTGAGGCGGATTTTTCCGAGGACGCGGGCTTAAACGCAGTCGTTGCTGCCATCGAAAACAAGCCCGTCGACCTTGTGATTTCGGACATGGCCCCCAATCTGACGGGGGTGGTCATTACGGATCAAGCTAGGCTCTATGCCCTAGGCGAATTGGCGGCCGAGTTTGCGGTACGTTTTTTGAAACCAAACGGCGCATTCTTGGTCAAGGTATTTCAGGGCGATGGATTTGAGCCGTTCGTGAAATTGCTGCGATCACAATTCATCAAAGTCGGCGCGAAAAAACCCGACGCGTCACGCGATGAAAGCCGCGAGGTGTACCTGCTGGCAAGGGGGCTGAAAAGCCCAGAGCAGATACCCGCCGCAGGTTGGCGTGAAATCGAGTAAAAGTGTAAGATTCTTGTCCCGTATTGCTGCGGGCGGCAACTTAAAGGTGCGTTAGTGAACAACAATTGGATTAAGGGTATTGGCGTCTGGCTCGTGGTGGGCATCGTGCTGATGATGGTGTTCACGCAGTTGACCGGCAAGAGTGCGCCGCGTGAGCAGATGGAATATTCGCTCATGATGAGTGAAGCCAAGAATGGCAACGTGGATCGTGTTCGCGAAGAAGGGCCGCGTACCGTCCGCGTGTTCACCCGTGACAACAAACAATTTGTCACCTATCTGCCGGGCAACCTCTTTACCTGGGACGACCTGCTGCGTGCCGGAGTCAAGATTGAGGCCAAGCCTCCGGAAGAGCAGTCCTTTCTGATGCAAATTTTCATTTCTTGGTTCCCGATGCTGCTGCTGATCGGCGTGTGGCTTTACTTCATGCGTCAAATGCAGGGCGGCGGCAAGGGCGGTGCATTTTCGTTCGGTAAGAGCCGCGCCAAAATGCTCGATGAGAATGTCAATCCGGTAACATTCGCGGATGTGGCTGGCTGCGACGAAGCGAAAGAAGAGGTCTCCGAACTCGTCGACTTTTTACGCGACCCGTCTAAGTTTCAAAAGCTTGGCGGACGTATTCCGCGCGGTGTGCTGATGGTCGGCTCGCCGGGTACGGGCAAGACCTTACTCGCACGTGCAGTCGCCGGCGAAGCCAAGGTCCCATTCTTTTCGATCTCTGGTTCCGACTTTGTCGAAATGTTTGTTGGCGTTGGCGCAGCACGCGTCCGCGATATGTTTGAGCAAGCCAAGAAGAACTCGCCGTGCATTATTTTTATTGACGAGATTGACGCTGTCGGTCGCCAGCGCGGCGCGGGACTGGGCGGCGGTAACGACGAACGCGAACAAACGCTCAATCAACTATTGGTCGAAATGGACGGTTTTGAAGGCACGGCGGGAGTCATTGTCATCGCGGCGACCAACCGGCCGGATGTACTGGATCCGGCGCTGCTACGTCCGGGTCGTTTTGACCGTCAGGTGGTCGTGCCGTTGCCGGATATTCGTGGACGTGAGCAGATCCTGACCGTACACATGCGTAAGGTGCCGATCGCACCCGATGTGGTTCCGGAAGTGATTGCGCGCGGTACGCCCGGCATGTCCGGTGCGGATCTGGCAAATTTGGTGAATGAGGCGGCATTGTTCGCAGCGCGGGCAGCAAAACGCTTGGTCGACATGGAGGACTTTGAACGCGCCAAGGACAAGATCATCATGGGTGCCGAGCGGCGCTCGATGGTGATGCCTGAGGAAGAACGCCTGAATACGGCATATCACGAGTCTGGCCACGCGCTACTTGGCTATATGCTGCCGAAGTCTGATCCGGTTCACAAGGTTACGATCATCCCGCGCGGCCGTGCACTTGGCGTGACGATTCAGTTGCCCGAACAGGATCGCTATGCTTATGACCGTGAGTACCTGTTGAATCGCATCGCAGTGCTGTTTGGCGGGCGCATTGCTGAAGAGGTGTTCATGCATCAGATGACCACCGGCGCGTCTAACGACTTCGAACGCGCCACCCAAATCGCGCGCGATATGGTGACCCGCTACGGCATGTCCGATGCGATGGGCACGATGGTATACGCGGAGAATGAAGGTGAAGTGTTCCTTGGTCGCTCGGTGACCCGCCAGACCAACGTGTCTGAGGAAACTCAGCGCCAAGTTGATGCAGAAATCCGTCGCATTATCGATGAGCAGTATGCATTGGCACGCAAGATGATCGAAGAAAATCGCGACAAGATTGAAGCGATGGTCAAGGCGTTGCTTGAATTCGAGACGATTGATGCCGATCAGATCAAAGATGTCATGGAAGGGCGCGAAGTTCGTCAGTCCAAGCCGTCCGCCCTTCGGTTCAAACCGAAGCGTGATGGCGATAGCCCGAGCGGCGGGTCGGCAGCTGCTGCTGACAAGCCGGAAGTCAAAGACCCGCCGGCCACGGAAGGCGCACAATTGTAGGTCAACGCAGTTTTTGAATATTGACGGGCGGATATCCGCCCGTTTCTTTTTTAAGATGGCCCGAACCCCAATCCTTGTCGGCAAGTACGTTCTACCCTGTGACCGCCCGTTGGTCGTGGGTATTGTCAACGTGACGCCAGATTCGTTCTCCGATGGCGGCAAGTATGTGCGTGTTGACGCTGCCGTCGCGCACGCGCTCAAACTGATAGACGAAGGCGCCGATATTCTGGACATCGGCGGCGAATCTACCCGGCCCGGGGCCGCGCCCGTGTCGAGGAGTGAGGAGATCGAGCGCATCTTGCCGGTGGTTGAAGCACTCGCGGCGGGTCATACGCCAATCTCGGTCGACACGCAAAAGCCGCAAGTGATGGCGGCAGCCATTCGCGCCGGCGCTTCCATGATCAACGACGTCAACGCGTTGCAAGCAGATGGTGCGATCGATGTGTGCGCGGCGAACGACGTCGCCGTCTGTTTGATGCATATGCAGGGCACGCCGGGTTCGATGCAGAGCAATCCGACCTATGTCGATATCGTCGCCGACGTCGAGGCATTTCTGTTGGAGCGTACTGCGGCCTGTCTCAACGCGGGCATTGATCGGGCTCGAATTGTGATCGATCCAGGTATCGGGTTCGGCAAGTCACTTGAACACAATCTCGCGCTGTTGCGCGCCACCAGGCGATTCGCCGATACCGGGTTTGCCGTGATGGTGGGTGTATCGCGAAAATCAATGTTTAAGACGTTGTTGAAGCGCGCCGTTGATGATCGCCTGGTGCCAAGCGTCGTTGTCGGCGTGCTGGCGGTACAGCAAGGGGCGTCGATGCTTCGCGTACACGATGTTCGGGAAACGCAGGCTGCGCTGCGAGTCTGGCAGGCCGTCATGGAGCAGGAGAGATGAGAAAAATAACGCCGCATTTGGTTGAGTTGACCGAGTATCGTATCCCGACGTATTCTGGGCATCGAGCGCAATCTCGGATCTGGCGTTGATGCAGGTCCGGGCGAATTTTTCTTGCGGGTGCAAGCATGTTTGAAGTCAAGACCATCCTTGTGATGAACATTACCGCCTGCTTTTTGCTGGCAGTATCCTTGCGCGCGGCCATCAGCCGTCCGCTACGTGAGTCGAGTGACGGTCTCTGGCTGTGGCTCGCATCGCTGGTTGCACAGGCATTCGCCTACAGCTTGATGGTGTTCAGTGAGAAGGCAAATTTGGTGCTGTATAACGTCGTTGCACAATCCGTTTTGGCGACCTTCCTAACATTGCAAGCTGCTGCGTTATTTCAGTTTTTTGGCCGTCGCCTCAAGAGTTGGTGGCATCTTGTGCCGGCACTCTTGGTGGGTGTTTTGTTTGGGCTGGCGGCGGGATCGCCAAGCGCACTCGCAAACTTTGCCGGCGTGCTATATGGCACTGCCTATGTTGTGCTGGCGATGATCGCGATTCATCTTGGCAGCGGAATGAATTCGGCTGGCCTTCGTCTGCTGGTGATGGGTTTTTCGCTGGGTGCAGTGGCGTTCTTTGTGCGTGCAATGCCGGTCCTGCAAATGCCTGAATACCTTGGCGGCGTGCAGGCACCCGAGGCGCTGCTGGTCGCCGGCTTGTTCCTATCATTCATGGTCATTATCCTCACGTCGGTGGGATTTTTGGTCTTGCAGAAAGACCGCGCCGAGGAGGAGGCGACCAAACTCGCGGTGACGGATCCCCTCACCGGTACCTTCAACCGGCGCACGTTTCTCGATTTGGCGGAAAAGGAAATTGCGCGCTCGCGCCGTTCGCAAGCGCCACTCGCGTTGGTGATGTTTGATTTGGATCTGTTCAAGAGCGTCAATGATCGTCACGGACACCTCGCCGGCGACTACGTGCTGAAACGTTTTGTGGAAGTGGCTCGGATGTGCCTGCGACAGGAGGATCTGCTGGTTCGCTATGGCGGCGAGGAGTTTTGTCTGTTGCTGCCGGATACCGATACCGACGATGCGGCCGCCCTAGCGGAGCGTATCCGTGGCGCCACTGAATACTCGCTGTTCGTGTTCAATGACGGCAAGACGGAAAAGCCCATCAGCGTTACCGTTAGCGGCGGCGTCGCAAAGCTCGACCCTAACACCGAAGAGGACGTTGACTCGCTGGTTGCGCGCGCGGATGAGGCGCTTTACGCCGCCAAGGCGGGCGGGCGCAACCAGATCGCGGTGTTTCCAGACAACGTCGCAGGAATTGCAGCGCTCACCCGCAGCCAGCGCATGCGCGCCGTATTGCCGGCAGCCAAAGTGGCAACCGCCTCACTCTCTCGTCAGGCACCCGCACGCCCAGACCCGGCCACGGATTAGCCTGAGCGGCTTGCCTACTGGTCTTTGTTCTCCCGCTGCAGTAGCGGTTCACTGGAACTTCCGCCCGTGGCAGCGTGTGAGTGGGCAATTTCCGCGTTGGTCGAGCGGCGTGCGAGCCACGCGCTGGAACGACTGCCCAAGGTGTCCATGTACGTGTAGAGCACTGGAACGACTACCAGTGTCATGATGGTCGAAGTGACGATACCACCAATCACTGCGTGCGCCATGGGTGACTGTTGTTCGGATCCGGCACCAAAGGCAAGCGCCAGAGGTAGCATACCGAAGATCATTGCGGTCGTGGTCATGAGTATCGGACGCAGGCGAACCTGGCCCGCCGCGAGGATGGCTTCAATGCGGTCTTTGCCGTCACGGATGCCGTGATTGGTGAAGTCAACCAACAAGATCGCATTCTTCGTGACGAGGCCCATTAGCATGATGAAACCAATCACCGAGAACAAGTTCAAGGTGGAGCCAAACATGATCAGCGAGAGAAAGACACCAATCAGCGACAGCGGCAGTGATGCCATGATCGCGATCGGCTGCAAGAAGCTGCCGAACTGCGACGCCAGAATGAAATAGATGAAGATCACGCCGAGCGCCAATGCCGCCACGGCAAACCCAAGCGACTCTTGCATGTCCTGCGAAGAGCCGCCAAGCTGGAAGCGGTAGCCGGGAGGCAGGGCGATGGCCGCGGTGATTTTCTTGACTTCCTGTGAGGCATCGCCGACGCTCACCCCGTTTGCGACACCGGCCATGATACGGATCTGCCGTTGCAAGTTGCGGCGATCAATCCGACGCTCGGATACGCTAGGTCGGAAATCCGCAACTTGGCGCAGAGGCACCATGCGTGCGCTGCCGTCGGCGTTGCTGCCGTTCGCCCTGACAAAGATCTTGTCCAGATCACTGATGCCGGTGCGCTCGCTTCTAGGCAATCGTACCGTCACCTGATGATTTTCGCCATCCGGTCCCTCCCACTGTCCGACTGGTTCACCTGCGATCAAGGCGCGGGTGGTAATGCCAATTTCGTTCATGGAGACGCCAAGATCTGAAGCGAGTTCGCGATTGACCACAACGTCGAGCGAAGGATTAGTTGGCTTGAACGAAGACTCCACATCCACCACGCCTTTGACGGCTTTCATTTTTGCCATGACATCCTGCGCGACGCGGTCGAGTTCTTTGATGTCCGGACCCATGACATAGACCTGAATCGGACGGTTAAAGCCGATGTTGATTTCGAGTCCTGCGATACGCTTCAAGCGTGCGCGAATTGCGTCATCGAGGTCCTTTTGGGTGCGCTTGCGCGTTTCCTTATCGGTAAGTTGCAACTCGAACCATGCGCTGTTTTTATAGACACTCTTCGAGATGCGCTTGATCTCAGGGAAGTCCCTCAATGCGGCTTCAACCTGCTCGGCCTTGGTGGTGGTGTAGGGAAGCGAGGAGCCAATCGGGGTTTGAATCTGCACGCTGGTCCAGTTGTTGTCTTCTTGCGGCACGAATTCGGAACCAATAAAGGGCACGAGGAAGAAACTGCCAACAAACGTGACCGCTGCGACCCCTAATGTCGTCTTGCGATGGCTGAGTGACCAACGTAGCCAAGTGTCGTAGTGACGGTGCAGCCAGTCCATACCGGATTCCTGCTTATCCAACAGCCATTTGATTGGCTGGCGATCCATCCAGCGCGATTTTGGGTCATGCCAGATCGACGACAGCATCGGGTCAAGTGTGAACGAGACGAGCAGCGAGACGAGCACCGCGACGACCACCGTAACACCGAACTGGAGGAAGAACTTGCCAATGATGCCACCCATGAATGCGACAGGCAGGAACACCGCGACGATGGTGAACGTAGTCGCCATCACGGCGAGGCCGATCTCATTAGTTGCCTCGAATGCAGCTTGCATGTGCGTTTTGCCCATTGCCAGATGACGGACGATGTTCTCGCGCACCACGATCGCATCATCAATCAGGATGCCGATGGAGAGTGACATTGCCATCAGGGTCATGAAGTTGATGGTAAAACCCAGCGCGTAGAGTGCAATGAAGGTGGCCAGAATCGAGATCGGCAGCGTAAGGCCGGTGATCACGGTCGAGCGCCAGGAATGCAAGAACAGAAACACGATCAGTACCGTCAGGAGGCCACCTTCCAAGATGGTGTGCTTGACGTTGTCGACGCCGTCCTTAATGAACTTGGAGCGGTCGAAGGTGATGTCGAGTTTGATATCGCCGGGAAGCGACTTCTTGAGTTCCACCACCTGCTTGCGGACGCCGTCGGCCATGTCGATGGTGTTGGCGCCGCGCGTCTTGCGAATCTGAATCGAGATGGCTCGTTTGCCGTCGGCGGTAGAGAATGATGTTTCTTCTCGTTGTGCGTCGGCCACATCAGCGACTTGCCCCAGCGTGATTGCAGTTGACCCGCCGCCGCTGGCGTTGCCATTGCCGCCGCCTCGGCGAGCGACAATGATGCGCGAGAAGTCCTCCGCCTTACGGATCTTTCCCTGAACCCGCACCAGCCGCTCGCTCGCCTCCGAGACCAATGCGCCAGCCGAAATGTTTTGATTCTCAGCGCGAATTGCGGTGATCACTTCGTTCACGCCGATGCCCAGTGCCGCCATTTTTTCTGGGCGGAGATTGATCGCAAGTTCCCGACCCACGTCGCCAGACAGTTCAATGTTGCCGACGCCCGGCGCGCCTTGCAGTCGCTTGACGACCAGTTGATCGGCCAGATCGGAGAGTTCGCGCAGGCTGCGCGAATCGGACAGCATGGAAAGATAGATGAGGGGTTGATCGTCGTCCATACTGGCACGCGATACGGTTGACTCGCCGATGTCACGGTTGAACCCGCGGCGTGCCTCGGCGACCTTGTCGCGAACATCCTGAATGGCAACGCGTGGATCGACTGTCAGTTCGAACTCCACTACCACCCAGCCAAAGCCGATTTGTGCGGATGAACGGATCGTCTTCACGCCGTTGATGGTGTTGACCGCCTGTTCAATCGGTCGCGTCACGTCTTGTTCGACGGCCTCGGCAGACGCCCCGGAATAGGGGGTCGAAATGACCGCGATTGGAATCGAGATTTCCGGCATCTGGTCGACCGAGAGGCGCTGGTATGAAAACAATCCCAGCACGACGAGTGCGGCCATCAACATGGTGGCAAAGACAGGATTGTTAATTGAAACTTTGGTCATCCACATGGATGTTCTCCCGGTTGTCGACGGACGAGCCGCGTCGCCGGAAGGCGTCGTCCCCGTCGATTCGTCATCAAAAAAATAATACGTAAACGCAAGGAAAGACGGGCGTTTTGAGACAATAATGGCTGGAAACGCCCGCCCATAAAGCGTTTAGGTTTTTCCACCGGCTACTGGCGGGGGCGCGTCGGCTGTGC
>JAYVUH010000443.1:0-3130 GCA_043788115.1 Burkholderiales bacterium | reverse complement strand
GCCTGCGTCGGTTCCGGCGTCTCAGCGATTGCGGCGGCGAGCGCAGCCGCGTCCCGCAACCCAAGATTGAACCCCTGTCCAGCCACCGGATGCATGGCTTGCGCGGCGTTACCGATGATCGCCATATTGCAGACCACACGGGCCCCAGTCTGTCTGAGTTTTAAGGGATAGCGCCGACGCTTAGTCAATGAAATGAAGTTGCCCGCGCGTTTGCCGAAATGGGTTTGAAAGCGGTCTCTGGCGGCATCTTCCTCAAGCGTCATGAGTGCGTCAATCTGTGCGTGCGGCGCAACCCAAACCATTGAATAGTGCGCGGGGCCACCGGCTGCAGGGAGTAGTGCCGCCGGGCCGTCGGCGGTAAATCGTTCGTAGGCGATGTTGGCGTGGGCGCGATCAGCGACCACATGCGCGAGCATTGCCGATTGCCCGTAGTCTTTGACACCCACTTCTACGCTCGGCACTTTGTCCAAGTTGGCACCGCCATCGGCCATCACCAGCAGCGGCGCTTGTACCGTGTGCTGCTGGTCGTTCAACGAGTAGCCAAGCTCGCCGCGATCCGCGTCGATGGCCGTAATGCGCGCGCCGTAGGTCACAGGAATAGCGGCCTGCTCGATCGCGCGGTCGAGCGCATCCTGCAATGCCGAGTAACCGACCACATAACCAAGCGCCGGTACGTCGGCGTCTTCGCGTGTCAACATCACTTTGCCGAAGCCGCCTTTTTGCGACGTATGGATGGCATGAATCGGCGTCACCTGCATGTCTTGGGGCCATGCGTCGGCCCGCTCGAGCAGCAGCCGGCTGCCGTGCGACAGCGCCAACGATCGCGTTTCAGTTGAAGGACCTTGGCGTGCGTCGATCAATGACACGTGCAGCCCTCGCGCATTCGCGAGCAGCGCAAAGGTCGCCCCAACCGGGCCCGCACCGATGATCAGGATGTCAGACATATGAACGGGTCAGCGGCGGCCGATCAGCCAGCCACCTGTGAGGTAATGGCCTCAATGTCTCGCACCGATTTCGGGCAACTTGCGGTGAGATTCTCGTTACCTTTTTTGGTCACAAGAATGTCGTCTTCAATCCGCACGCCGATATCCCAGAACGCTTTGGGCACGTTATCCGCCGGGCGAATGTAGAGTCCCGGCTCGACCGTGAGCACCATACCCGCTTCCATCGCCACCCACTTGCCGTTGGCCTGGCGATAGTTGCCCGCATCGTGGACGTCTAGCCCCAGCCAGTGACCCGCACGGTGCATGTAAAACTGTTTGTAGGCTTCGGTTTCTACTACGCTGGCAAGGCTGCCTTTGCAGAGCTTCAAGTCGATTAGGCCTTGCGCGAGCACGTTCACCGCCACCTCGTGGTACTTGCCGAACGGATTACCCGGCTTGACCGCTTTGATGCAGGCCAACTGTGATTCCAACACTAGTTCGTAGACATCGCGTTGCGCGGCCGAGAACTTGCCTGCGATGGGGAACGTGCGGGTAATATCAGCCGCATAGCTTTCCAACTCGCACCCCGCGTCGATCAGCATCAGCTCGCCCTTCTTGATCTCAGCAGAATTCTCGCGGTAGTGCAATACGCAGGCGTTGCCGCCCGCGGCAACAATTGAACCGTAGGCAGGCTGCCTTGCGCCGTTGCGGACAAACTCGTGCAGGATCTCCGCTTCGACTTGGTACTCAAACATCCCCGGCTTGGCCACCCGCATGGCGCGGGCGTGCGCGTCGGAGGAAATTTTTCCGGCGCGACGCATGATGTCGATCTCGGTCTCGTCCTTGATCAATCGTTGAAAGTCGATTTCACGGCGAACGTCATGCACCTCCGACGGCGCAGATATGCCGACGCGAGCCTTGGCACGCACCGCATTGAGCCATTTGGCGACCCCGGCATCCCATTCTGCGTCGGCGCCGACCGGCGTGTGGATCACCGACTGGTTTGCCATCAAATCGGGAACAAGCTTGTCGAGTTCGCTGATCGGGTAGCACTCATCAAAACTGAAAATTTCGCGTGCCATGGTCGGACCAAAACGAAAACCGTCCCAGATCTCGCGCTCAATATTCTTTTCCCGGCAAAACAGGATGTGCCGCGGTTTCTTGCCCAGCGTAATCGCCAGCACCGCGTCGGGCTCACGGAAGCCGGTCAGATAGTAGAAATAGCTATCCCAGCGGAAATCGTAGTGCGCGTCGGCGTTGCGGGTGGCTTCGCGTGCGGTCGGCAATAGCATCAACCCCTCGCCGAGCGACTTTGCCAGCCGTTGGCGGCGCTTCAGATGCGGCGCAATCTTGGGAACCACAACCGGCAGGGGCAGCGTCTCGCGTTTCATGTTGGTCTCTCAGTTGCCTTCGGCAGGCGTTCACGTGGCGAATTTGCAGAATAGAGCAGGTCAGCGTTGCATTTTAGCGCCGAGCCGCTGGTTCAGCGAGGCAAGCTGTTCCACGGTGCCGACGTTTTCCCAAAATCCACCGAAGTGCTCTGCTGTCACGCGGTTGTCAGCAACGTACGCATCCGCCCAAGGAAACAAGCGCGCATGGATTCCGACTGGCACATCGCTAAATAGTTTCGGATGCCAACAGGTGATGCCGGAAAAGTTGAGTCTGGCACCCTCGCGGGTGGCGCGGCCGTCACGAATCGCGAAATCACCACTCGGATGAAAAGGCGGGTTGTCGGCAAGGACGAAATGCGCGTCCGCCGCCCCTGAGCAAAGTCGCTCGAGTGCCGGAATCAGCGTCGTGTAGTCGAAGTCGGTAAAGACGTCACCACTGGCCACCAAGAACGGTCGCCGGGTGTTGGCAACCGCGGTGGCAACAGCGGCGTCAATATCGGCCGCAACATCGGCGGCATGCCAAGCGAGCATCCGGCGGATCCCGCCCAAACTCTCGGCCGGCTCATCACCTTCGTTCAAGAGACTGATGCGGGCACCAAACCGGCTACCGTCGCCGACAGCGCTGACCCACTGTGCGTGATGCACGGAGGTATTGATGGTGATATCGAGAAAGCCGGCACGCACCAACGACTCGATTTGCCAGAACACCAGCGGCTTGCCGCCGACGGGAAGTAATGGCTTTGGCGCGTGGTCCGTGAGCGGACGCATGCGCAGCCCGAGTCCAGCACCGAGAATGAACGCGCGATAACTCAAAAT
>JAYVUH010000442.1:0-4852 GCA_043788115.1 Burkholderiales bacterium | reverse complement strand
TGCGCACAGGGTCAGCAGTTTGGACAGTTTCATGGTCTTCTCCTCAAGTTGTCCGGACAAATTTTCACGAGAATACCGTATTTTTGGTGTTCATGCATGGTGAGATGCCGAAATGGGGTGCCGAATCAACCTGCCGCGACGTGGGGAGGTTTGCACTGCCAGAGATGTGGCGTTACTAGGCCGTGTGCGGCGCCCGCGTGGAGCCGCAATGCTGACCGCTGCAACACGCGCCCATTGGCGGCGGCTCGAAGCGAGCCAGCCTATGAACGACAGAATTTCTACAAGCGAGTCCGCTGAAACATCTACCCGGTGGAACGCGCCAACTTACTTGGCTGGGGTAGCCGCCGCTGGAGCGGAGTCCCAAGCGTCGAAGTCGCACATGCTCGCGTCGAACGTGGCTTCGGTCAAAACGACCTTCGCACGTCGGCTGAATTCGACCTCATGGAACGCCTTCGACAACTCAAAGCTCATGTTGGCGAGGCTCTTGGCGTCGACAGGTAGCTTGGCCGAATTTTCACCAATCACGACGGCACCGGCGACCAGCTGGATAAATAATCGCTCGGCGGTCTGAATCAACGGCGCAGGTGAATCAATTGCTGGTGCAGCAGTCGGCGCAGCAGCGGGTGCGGGACGGGCGGGTGCGGCGGCGGCGTGGGACATGGTGAATTCCTCAATAGATTGTTGCCTATCGTACTCCGAAACCGCCGCAACGGATAGTCCGGCGCAGGGGCAATCAGCCGGTGGAAGCCTGCGGCTGGTGTCGGTGCATGACTTGCGCGAATAGCGGCGCGGCAAGCCATTGGTTTAGCCAACCGCGTACTTGTGGGTAGGGGGCGGTGCTGAACCAGAGTGCATCAATGGCGGCAAACTGGCGGACAAATGGAAACACGGCGGCGTCAATCCAACGCAACTGATCACCGGTCAGATAGTTGGCTGACGAAAGACGCACTTCGAGTGCCTGCAAAAAGATTTCTGCGTCTTGCCGATATCGTAATGCGGGGTGCGTCGGGAAGCGGCTCGGATACTTGTAGCCATCGAGAGCCTGCTTGAATGCGCCATCGTTGGTGAAGAGTATTGATCGGGCTTCGTCGTCCGGCACATCGCGCCAACCGTTCGGATCATTCAGCTTGAGTGCCCAATGCATGATGTCGGCACTTTGCTCGAACACCCGCCCATCCGCCAACTGCAATACGGGCACGGTGCCCTTGGGCGAGATGTCGAGCATCGCCTGCGGTTTGGCGCGAAGTGATACTTCGACTTCCTCAACCGAGACGCCTGCGGCGGCGATGGCCAGCCGCGCGCGGATCGCGTACGGGCAGCGCCGGAAGGTGTAGAGCAACGGCAGGTGCATTGACTGCGCTACTTGGCAGCCACGTAGGCCGGTCCACGTAGTGCCTGACCGTTTCGTGTGCCGGTGTGCTTGCCATTGTCGAGCGTCACCACACCGTTCACCAGCACGTAATCAAAACCGACCGAGAACTGGTGCGGTTTGTCGAACGTGGCTCTGTCGGTGACGGTATTTTCGTCAAACACGACAATATCGGCGGCAAATCCTTCGCGCAGCAGGCCGCGATCTTTGAGTTGAAACTTCTGCGCGGCGAGTGAGGTCATGCGACGCACTGCGTCCTCGAGGCCGATAATTTTTTCTTCGCGCACATACTTCGCCAACACCCGCGCGTTGGTGCCGTAACTGCGCGGATGCGGCATACCGCGGCCGTTCTGAACACCACCATCGGCCCCAATCATGTTGAACGGATAGGCCATGAAGTGGCGCACATCGTCTTCATTCATGCCGTGATACACCATCTGTGCACCGCCTGCGATGAGCATATCGAGCATCGTTTCGATCTCAGGTGCCAGACCGGCCGCGCGGCCGCGCATGAGGTTGATGTCGGCGATGCTTTTGCCGTTGAGCGAAGGGTCTGCCGCATAGTGCGCCACCACTGCATAGGCGAAGCTCGGCCGCTTCAGCGATTGTGCATTGGCGAGCATTTCCGCAGCGATTTTGCGGCGTGTTGTCGCGTCTGTCAGGCGTTTTGTGACGTCGCTCTGTGCACCCTCGCCGCCCTCGCGTGCCCAATCGGGCAGCATGACACCCAGACTGGTGCTGCTGGCGGTGTAGGGATATTGGTCGATGGTGACGTCGAGCCCATCGCGCCGCGCTTGTTCAATGAGCGCCAAGGTCTCGCGTGAGCGGCCCCAGTTGGCCGGTGCGCTGACCTTGAAATGCGATACCTGCACCGGCATGTTGGCTGCGCGGCCGATGTCTAGCGCTTCGTTGATGGCTTCTACTACCCGGTTACCTTCGTTACGAATATGCGACGCATAGATTCCCTGGTTGAGTGCAGCGACTTTCGCTAGCCCGACCACTTCCTGCGTGGTGCTATAGACGCCCGGGAGGTAGATCAATCCGGTCGAAAGACCGACCGCGCCTTCCTTCATCGCCACATCCACCAGGCGCTCCATGTTGCGTTGTTCGTCGGAAGAGGCTTCACGGTTAGCGAGCCCCATGGTCTGCCGCCTCACCGTATTGTGGCCGACCAGTGAGGCCACGTTGATCGATGTCTTTGAGGTGTCGATACGGGTAAAAAATTCTTTCAGGCTGTCTGCCGAGCCGCCACAGTTACCCGTAATGACGGTAGTGACACCGTTGTAGATAAAGTTATCAGTGGTTGGCGTCTCGAACAGGCCGAACTCGATGTGAGCATGAACGTCGATGAAGCCCGGCGCGATGATACGGTTGCGCGCGTCGATGGTTCTGCTGGCCGGCATACCCGTCAGCCGGCCGATGCCGACGATCTTGCCGTCCTTGATTGCAATATCGCCGCGCGTCCAACTATTGCCGGAGCCGTCGACGATGCGCCCGTTGGTGATCAGGATGTCCGCCTTGCCTGAATCCGACACGATGGCGCAACCCGCCAGCGCCGCAATGAACGCAACGATGATTGCGCGCGAAACCGCCCTCGGGAAGCTTGTGTTCATAATGAGTTGATCTCAGGGTGTATGAATTGATGTGGATGAAAAATGTGGATATTAGGATGATAAGCGAGACAACCAGCGATGTTGTAATCGAAACGCCGCGACTACAAATGCGTCGCTTTGCATACACGGACGCGGCGTTTTTTGTGCGGCTGCTGAATGACCCGGACTGGATCCGATACATCGGCGACCGCGACGTTCACAACGAAGAGCAAGCGTGCGTGTACATGGCCAAGAGCTACATGGCGCAGTACGAGAAGATGGGCTTCGGTCTTTATCTGGTTCAGCTGAAGGGCGATGCCACGCCGATCGGCATGTGCGGCCTCATCAAGCGTGACGGGCTCGATGACGTTGATATCGGCTTCGCATTTTTGCCCGAGTTTCGCGGCAAGGGATACGCGCTTGAGGCGGCCGAAGCGACCATCGTTTATGCCCGCGACACTCTAAAAATGAAGCGCGTGGTAGCGATTGCAACGCCGAACAACGCCGCCTCGATTGCGCTGTTGAGAAAAATTGGCTTGCGCTTCGAAGCCACCACCCGCATCAAGGACGACGCGGTCGAGTTGGCGGTGTACGCGATTGCTTTATGAAACTCTAGCATTGACGGGCTTTTTCGGGCAGTTATGCCTCAAGATGCCCGCCAATGCTAGGGTTTGACATATTAAATTAACGCCCTTGGCCTGGCACGGGCGCAGGCCCGTAGCCTGCATGAAGCGCAGCGCAATGCGGGACGGTAGGTTACTGGGCACCCACCCGCTACGACCCACCCGCATTGCGCTGCGCTCCATGGCGGGCTACATCATGGCGGGCGACACGAATGTCTGCCGCTATTCGCGTTTGGCGGGCTGCGGCGAAAGACTGATGCCGACCACGTCTGCCACCGGTCGCTCCATGCGCACGGGGAATCCCTCAGTGGATGTTTCCGACGGCTGGTTGGCCACGGCGAATGTACCGGTGCGCAAGTCTTTGACGATCAGTGCGGTGCTGCCGCCACCGTCGAGATTGACGGCGTCGAAGGCACCCAACTTCAACATGAAATCGCCCAACTCTTTCATGCTCGCGCCGCGGCTGTAACCATCCTGCCGCCCATCAACGGCGACCAACCACAGCGTCTTGGCGTCGGCGCTGATGCCGGCCACGCTGCGTGGATGGCGCGTGCCGTTTTCATCCGTCGAAGTCGGCTTGCCGGCTTTGAGGACTAGCGCGTTGCCGCTCACCGCATAGCGTGTCCCGGCGGGAATCTCTATCACGTTGTCGCGAATGGTGACCTTGCCGTCGTCAGCAACCAGCAGTACAGCTCGCATCTTGTCGCCGACCGGCTTGCTGATCGTCTTTCCCGACGACACGTGCCAGCCGACCGGCATGGTGCAGTTGCCGACGAAGTAACGCACTTTTTTGCCCATGATGTCCTTGGCGATCGGCGCGCCAAAAAAGCTTGCGTTGAGCGTGATCACAAAGTCGTGTTTGCGCGCGGCAACGGTCGGCGTGTCGAGTTGACCCACACACGGTCCATCGCCGTCGGGATCGCGGTCGTCAGCGAGAACGACCTTGGTCGCGATGCGGGCATTGCTGACATCGATTTTCGCGATCACGCCGGCCATTGGCCCCGGCAAGTTGAACCGTTCGATCTGGTACGGCAAGCGCTCCGCCTCTGTGGCAAGAGGAAGGGCATTGACGGCAGGTGCTGGCAGCGGTTGGGCGCAGCCGCTACCGACCGCGACGAGCAGCGCCAATGGTAACAATCGCACCCATCGCGCGAGCAGTTGACGCTTGAGTCGATGGCGCATATCTACAATGGCCGTGAACGCAGCCCGCTGATGATGGTGTGCAATCGTGTGTTGCCTGCCGCGTCTGCAGCCGGTTGCGCGATGGC
>JAYVUH010000441.1:0-5631 GCA_043788115.1 Burkholderiales bacterium | reverse complement strand
AAAGTTAGCCGCGTAGAGACCGCGCTTGACGCCGGCAATGATTTCTTCCGGCGACTTGTCGCCGTTCAACATGTAGGTGTTGGTCATGCGCGGCATCGGAATATGGGCATACGATTCACGCCGCGCGATGCCCGTCACTGGCACCTTCATCAAGCGTGCGTTCAGCGAGTCCTGCATATAGCCCTTGAGAATGCCGTCTTCGATGAGCACATTGCGTTGCGTTGGATTGCCTTCGTCGTCGATGTTCAACGAGCCGCGCCGATCTTTTAGAGTTCCGTCATCAATCACCGTCACGCCGGGCGCGGCGATGCGTTCGCCGACACGGTTGGCGAACACCGAACTGCCCTTGCGGTTGAAGTCTCCTTCTAAGCTGTGACCGACCGCTTCGTGCAACAGAATGCCAGGCCAGCCTGCACCCAGCACAACTGTCATCGCACCGGCTGGCGCTGGTTTGGCTTCCAAGTTGATCAGCGCCTCACGCACGCCAGCGGCCGCGATGCCACGCAAAATATCGTCTGAGAAGTAACTGTAATCGTAGCGTCCACCGCCGCCAGTGTGCCCCTGTTCGCGGCGCCCGTTCTGCTCTGCAATGACCGTTAACCCGATGTGCACCAGAGGCCGTACATCCGCCGCGAGTACACCATCGCTACGCGCAACCATGACCACTTCGTACTCACCCGACAATCGGGCCATGACTTCCTTGACGCGCGGATCAATTGCCCGCGCCATTTTCTCCAACCGCTCGAGAATACGAACTTTCTCAGCGTCAGAGCAGCCAGAGACAGGGTCGCTGGTCTGATACAACGTGTGGCCACCCGTCTCACGTACCGTCGCGACCCTGCCTGCATTACCGGCGTTGGCTGCTTTGGCGATGCTGCGTGTTGCATGCGCAGCGGCGGTAAGACTGTCAAGGCCGATATCATCGGAATAGGCGAACGCCGTTTTCTCGCCTGATACCACGCGCACACCCACACCCTGGTCAATATTGAAGCTGCCGGACTTTACGCGGCCTTCTTCAAGACTCCACCCTTCGCTTCTTGCGTACTGAAAGTACAGGTCAGCGTAGTCGGCGTCGTGTTGCATGATCTCGCTGAAAATTTTCTCAATCGACGCGTCGGTCAAATCATACGGTGCCAACAATGTTTCACGTGCGGTAGCAAGACAATCAAGTTGCGAAGCGTTCATGGGTTCGATCAGACGGTTTTCAGGGTGCGATGGATCAGCGCAGGCAAAGACTTGCGCACGGTTTGTTGGTACTGCGGATTGATACCGGCCACCACCACGCCGGATCCGCGCGGCAGGCGATCAAGCACCACGCCCCAAGGGTCGACGATCATGCTATCACCGTGCGTTTCACGGCCATTCACATGGTAACCGCCCTGCGCCGGGGCGATGACATAGGCCAGACTCTCAATGGCGCGTGCGCGAACCAGCGTCTCCCAGTGCGCCTTACCGGTAGTGGCCGTAAAAGCAGACGGAATGACGATGATATCGACATCGCCCATCGCGCGATAGAGTTCGGGAAAGCGCAGGTCATAACAAATGGAGAGCCCGATACGCCCATAGGGTGTATCGACCACATTAACGGCATCTCCAGGCTCAATGGTGCGCGCCTCGTTGAACTGCTCCTGCCCCATCGACAGGCTGAATAGATGGATCTTGTCGTAGCGCGCGACTCGCTTACCGGTCTTGTCGTACACCAGACAGCTGTTGCGTACCTTGCCGGGAAGGGCCGAGGCAATCGGCACGCCGGCCCCAATCAGCCAAAGCTGGTGCTTGGCTGCCGTCGCCGCCATCCAATCCTGGATCGGCCCGCTTTCGTCAGCCTCCATCGCCTCCACCTTGTCGGTATCACGCATCCCCATGATGGCGAAGTACTCCGGCAGCACGACGATACGCGCGCCCGTGGTCGCGGCCAAACTGACGAGACGCGTGGCTTCTTCAAGGTTGGCCTTGACTTGCGGGCCTGACGCCATCTGAATCGCCGCAACGCGATAAAACGTCTGGGTAGATTGTTGTGCTTTCGCAAGCACGTCGGGCAATGCTGGAGAATTTTTAGTCAGAATCACGGGGCGTTCTTTTTAGTGCGCTCGTCGGTGGGTTTGGCTTCGGTCGATTTGGTCCCCGGCAGTTCTGCGCCGCCTGTCGAGGCGCTAGGTCTCTGGTCATTCGGCACTGTGGTGCGACCAACGCGCTCGACCTCAGGATTATCCCACTTGCCAGTGACCGTATATTGGGCCGCAAGGATGCGCTCCAGCGGGCTCTTCAATACCTCGCCTCCAAGCAGAACGCCTAGCCCGACCAGCGGGTTGACCAACACGCCGGCACCTACGGCCGCCATCGTACTCAATCTGGGCGCCACGGTCATGTTGAGATTCACACGCTCCGTCGGCAACGACACATCGCCGCTCATCCGCACATCGGCAGCGGGTCCCGTAATGTCAAATTTTTTCGCGAACATGACCCCATCGGTGATGCTGATATCGCCTTCGATCTTGTCAAAGGCGAACCCTTCGCTGAACAGATCTCGAAAATCGAAGCTCAACCGGCGCGGGATCGACTGCAAACTCATCAGCCCAAGCAACTTGCCGGCACCGGGTTCAATCTTGGCGAACTGGCCGCGTTCGGCATGGATCTTGAACGCCCCCGATAAATTGACTGTTTGAAACTGATAAGCATGACCGGGCCAAGACAGCTTGCCGTCCAAGCCACCGCGTCCGCCCTTCATCTGATCGCCGAAACCAAACTGGCTAAACAGCGCGTTCAAGTTGGAGGATTCCACCTTGATATTCACGCTGGTGAGCGATTTCACCAGGCCCGCACGCGGCGCGGCGAACGGATCACCGTAACGCTGCCACAGTCCGTCCATCTCGACGCGTACGTGGCCGTTGGCAATGGTCAGCTGATCGATACGCCAGTTCTGCGTCTGCGGTGTTGCCTTCAGTTCGAGCTTGCCGAGCCAACGATCTTTGAACGTGAAATCGTCGGCCACAATATCCAGTGCGGGCAGATCCTGCTCGGTCTTCGCCCCGTCGGCCGCCACCGGCGGCGTTGCCGTGCTTTGCTCGTCCGTCAGCGTAAGCCGCTTGAGGCGCGCACGTACGGCGCCACGCTCGTTGTAGGCCACGCTTCGCCACGTCAGATCCCCCTCGACTTCTTGGCTGGTAACCGCCACGGCCCACACCGGGTTCGCGCGATCTGTTGTCTTGCGACCACGGATCTTCACATCCGAAAATGCGCGACTGTAGACGGTCAGCTTGTCTAGCGAAAATTCAAATCCGGCAATGAGTGAGTCTGTCGAACGGGGGCGTGCCACGGCCGCAGACCCCTCGACGGTTGCTGCCCTCGGCGCGAAGTTGTCGACGGCGCGCAGCCATTGCTCGAAATCGAGACTACGGATCGTTCCCGATAACCACAGGCCGTCAGTCAACGCGGCTTCGCCAGCCGCAACGCCGACACTTGCCAGCCCCTGAAACTGCAACTGGCCGGCCGCATCCCGCCGGCGTTGAAAGCGCGCATCGATGCGGCTGTCCGCAGCGTCCAATGCCGGCGTCGCGGGTGCCGCGTTGCCCGCCATCGTCAGGCGGATTTTCTCGTCCGGCTGGCCCACGTTATTGAGTGACAGCTTGAGGCGACGCGGCTCATCGATTCGCTTGGCCAACGGCGCAGGCAGGGCTGAAGCCACGCCAACCATGCTGGATTCTACGAGGACCTCAACGCCGCCGCGGGAGCTGGCAATGCGACCGGTCATATCGCTGCTGCCTGTTACCTGAGAGGGCATGACAAACGGCAGCAAGTCGCCGAGTTGCTGCATATCCGCCCGTCCAACAAAATCGGTGATGACGCCAGTCCCGCCGGGAGCACTTGCGATGTTGATCGCAAGCGGCGCACCGAATGCCACGCCAGCGACGTTGCTGCTCTTCAAACCAGTGTCACTGAACGCGATGCTGCCTCCCAGATTTGCAATCTGCGTGCCAAAGGTGAACTTCGCGCTGCCGCGCGCGAGGCTGTAGCGGCCAGTGACTTGGGTCTTTGCCGCAATCTTGAGTGGCGAAGTGGCACTTGGCGCACCAATCGGAATCCGGAGATCGAGACTCAACTTGCCCGGTCCCTCGATCGACACGACCTTGGTGAACCCGCCGACGCCGTCAATCAACGGACTTTCACGCAAAAAGCGGGTGACATCTTCGGCACGCGCGTCAGCTTCACCGACAATCGTCAGCAACCGTGGTGTCGCAACCGATTCCACAAGGCGCACTTCGGTATTGCGAATCGTTGCGTTGAAAATTTTTGCGTCGGCAATCTTGGCGCGAATGCTGGTGTTGTCGATGAACAACTCCGCATTGATGTTGGTTGCCGTGGGCCAGCCTTCTGCATACCGGAAATCGACATTTTTCAGATTCGCCCGCACGCTGAAACTGCCACGTTGTCCATCTCGATAGGGAAACTCATAGATCGGTCCCTTCATCGCCAACACCGCCGACTCCACCGAGCCTTTCAGTGAAGCCCATTCAAGATACTCGCGGGTTTGCGACGCAGCATTGGGAAGGTAGGAAGGCCACCGTGACGCGCTGACTTGGGCAATCTTCAATGTGGCATCGATTGTGCCAGCGCGCTGATCGATGGGAATTTCCACGCCCGGCGTTGCCCGCGGTCTCAAGTACTGGCCACTTAACTCGGCCGATAAGTCGCTGTTGGCGAGCTTTAGCCCGTCAAATTTGACCGTCACGTCCTTGTTGGATACCTGCCAGCTTCCCTTACCCGACAATGTTTCCAGAGTGACGGGGTTACGCAGGACCGATGGCAAATCGAACGCGAAGGCTTTGGAAAAAAGCGAATAGCTACCGCCTTTTTCGCTGCCCTCCACGCTGCCACTGAAGCCAGCGACGCCGGGAAGGGACTCGTTCTGGTTTGACGCAAAGTCGACCAGCGTTCCCTTGACTTGGTAGGTCAAGGGTTGCTGAATTGCCCCTGTCCATGCGAAACGTGTTTCCTTCATCGCGCCGCGCAGGCCAAATTTCGCGGCGGTTTGGCGCAAGTCATGGCCGATCGGAAAATATTCAATCAGTGATGTCATAACCTTCAAGTCGATACCGTTGGCGGTGATTTCACCCTTCTCTTTGTCAGCAAGCCCAACGTGTTGCAACGACAACGAAAAGTCCGCTGGCGACGAGCTGACGCCTTCTTTTGTGCGAAATTCAAGTCGCTTGCTGCCAACGCTAAACCCGTCCTCCAAGCGCCGATAGGTTAGTCGACCCGCCAACCTCGCGATCGACAGCGGCGCAACGTCGTCGCCCAACTGCACCTTCGCATCGCGAATCACCACGTCCGCCACGATTGCCTTCACCGCTGGATTTGCCCAATTCGCATTGCCCGGTGTGGATTGCCCCGCTGTGGAGCCGACCGCAGGATGGCTATCAAGGTCCAACCAGGCTCGAACCGTCCCCACGCCGGACTGTCCGTTATCGGATACGTTCAAGTGCTGACGGAGCACCTCCAAATTGGCGTCGCGGACAGACGCGAACAAATTACCGTCAATTCCCCAACGACGCGCAGGGCCGGCGAGGGCAGCAGTCGGCGCTGAATCCTCGACTTTTTCAACCAATAGGCGGCCGCGCAGTTCGACTTGGC